>NZ_VSMK01000062.1 GCF_011682075.1 Nitratidesulfovibrio liaohensis | reverse complement strand
GGCCCTGCGGCGCGGCAGCGGACAACGGGATGAGGGCGGCGCGGGCGGCAGCCGTGTCCTGCCTGGCAGTGTCGGGAAATGTCGTGGGGCTGTGGTCGCTCATGGGGCCGAGCAGTAGCGCAGCCGGGGGCGCGCCGCAAGCGGTGGGTGGGGGAAGGCCCGCGAAAAGGCCGTGCGGTGTTGTGGCTGCGGGCACGCAGCCATCGCCGGGCTGGCCGTCTGGACGTGCTGTTGTTCGCATCAGGGACGGAAACGCAGAACGGTGACTGGACGCGAAACGGCCCGCCGCTTGCGCGACGGGCCGTCTTCATGCTCACTCTTTCTCGTGCCCTGACTCGGTGTCCGCAGCCTACTGCACGTCGGCCTGGGCCTTCAGCGCCTCGGTCTGGGCATGGGTGGACAGGGCGTCGAACAGGGCCTGCGCCTCGCCTTCCATCACCCGGTCCAGCGAGTACAGGGTGAGGTTGATGCGGTGGTCGGTCACCCGGCCCTGCGGAAAGTTGTAGGTGCGGATGCGTTCCGAACGGTCGCCGGAACCCACCTGCGAGCGGCGGTCGGCGGCCATCTCGTTGTGCTGGCGGTCCTGCTCGGCCTGCAACAGGCGCGACGCCAGCACCTTCATGGCTTTTGCCTTGTTCTTGTGCTGCGACTTCTCGTCCTGGCAGGATACCACGATGCCGGAAGGCATGTGGGTTATGCGCACCGCCGATTCGGTCTTGTTGACGTGCTGGCCGCCCGCGCCCGACGCGCGGAACACGTCGATGCGGATGTCGTCCGGGCGGATTTCCACGTCCACTTCCTCGGCCTCTGGCAAAATGGCCACGGTGGCGGCGGAAGTGTGAATGCGGCCCTGCGATTCGGTGGCGGGCACGCGCTGCACGCGGTGGGTGCCCGATTCGAACTTCAGGCGGCTGTACACCTTGTCCCCGACGATAAGGGCGATGATTTCCTTGTACCCGCCGGTGTCCGATTCGTTGGCGCTCAGGATTTCCACCTTCCAGCCACGGATTTCGGCGTAGCGGGAATACATGCGGAACAGATCCGCCGCGAACAGGGCGGCTTCTTCGCCGCCGGTGCCCGCGCGGATTTCCACGATGGTGTTCTTTTCGTCCAGCGGGTCCTTGGGCAGCAACAGCAGTTGCAGTTCCTGCTCGATTTCGGGAATGGCCGCCTCAAGCGATTTGGCTTCTTCCTGCGCCATGGACCGGATTTCCGGGTCCCCGTCGTTCAGCAGTTCCTTGTTGTCGGCAAGGTTCTGGCGCAGTTCCTTGTAGCGGCGGAACACGTCCACCACTTCCTTGAGGTCTGCGTGGGCCTTGGTCAGCTTGCGGTAGCGGTCCTGGTCGTTGAAGACCTCGGACGAGGCAAGCTGCTGCTCTAGGTCTTCGAAGCGGCGTTCCAGGTTCTCGAGCTTGGCGAACATCCGTTACTCCGTTGCGGGGGCCTGATGGCGGTAGGCGGGCGCGCGCACCGTTGCCGGGGCGGCGTCTCCCAGGGCCTCGCGCAGGGCCACTATGGCGACTTCGAGTTGGTCTCGGTCGGGTTCATGGGTGGTCAGCATCTGCAGCAGCATGCCGGGGGCGCGCAGCGCCGCGCCCAGCAGGCCGTCGCCAAGGCGGGCGGCGTAGCGGATGGCCTCGTAGGCAAGTGCGCTGATGGGCACCATCAGCAGAAATTTGAACAGCACCGTCCCGGCGTGCTTGGTCACCGCGCCGTCGGGCGTCCACACCACCAGCAGCAACGGCACCAGCACCGCGTGCAGGATGATGGAAATGGACAGCACGAACAGCAGAAAGGTGGTGCCGCAGCGCGGGTGCAGGCGGCTGTGGATGGCGGCGGTTTCGGGCGTCACGTCGCCGCGCGCCTCGAAGGCCCGGATCACCTTGTGCTCCGCCCCGTGGTACTGGAACACCCGGCGGATGTCCGGCAAAAACGAGATGGACAGGATGTACCCGATGAAGATGGCGAACTTGAACAGGCCGTCCCAGGCGTGGAACGACAGCCCCTCCACGTCGCCGCCAAGGCCCAGCCACTTCATGCCCAGCGAGAACATGTGCGGCAGCACCACGAACAGGCCAAGGGCCAGGGCCACCGACACCGCAAGGGTCACGGCAAGGTGCCACGGCTTCAGTTCCTCGCCGGTCTCACCCTGGGCGGCGTGTTCGGCCGAGCGGTTCAGGGCCTTGATGCCGTTGACCAGGGTTTCCACCAGGGTGGGGAAGCCGCGCACGAAGGGGCGTTTCAGCCAGTCAGCGGACGACAGGGTGTACCACGGGCGACTTTCGGCCAGTATTTCGCCGTCGGGCAGGCGCACCGCAAGGGCCAGGCGCTCGCCGTTGCGCATCATCACGCCTTCCATGACGGCCTGGCCGCCGATGGTGCAGGGCGTGTCCGCCGCGAGGGACAGCGCCGCGGGCAATACGCGACAGGCACGGCCAAAATGCGAAAACGCCGCGCGGAGCGCACCGGTCACGCCGGTGGCCCGTGTCCTGCCCATTGCGCCCATGCTGTACCCCTTGCGGCTGATGGCAATGAAGATTTCTCCCCGGAGGGCGAACCCCTCCGGGGAGGAAAAATCGACGTCGGCGCGCGTGTGCGCACCGCCCGAGGAAGGCAGGCTACTTGCCTTCGCCGAACTTGGCGTACTTCTTGCGGAAGCGGTCGATGCGACCGGCGGTGTCAACGAAGCGCTGCTTGCCGGTGTAGAACGGGTGGCACTGCGAGCAGATTTCCACGTTCACGACTTCGCCCTTGGTGGAAAGGGCTTCGGCTTCGTAACCGCACGCGCAGGTCATCTTGGCCTTGAACGTGGTGGGATGGATGTTGTCTTTCATCTTGGACTCCTCGTGGGGAAAATCGGAACGCAAGTTGATACGCCCATCTCCCCGTTTTGGCAAGGCCTCCGATGTGACGGCGTTGCGGGCCGTCCGGGCCTCGTGTAGTCTGCCCATCGCCGCGCCCCGAGCATCGGGGCAGGGCGGGCAGGCGCAGGCAACAGGTATGCCGGGTGCGTGCCGCTGTCAAGGTTGCGCCGGTCAGGGCCGTGGCAACGTGCACAGAAGTTTTTTGTCCGGGCAGTCGCTGGTTTTCTTTTCCTCTTTTTCCGCGTGGCCATGCCGCGCATGACGAGTACCGCATGTCCCGTCCCGTTGATGTTCGCAAGGATGAACCCGCCACGCCGGCGGAAAACGCCGGGGCGACTGCGCCCGGAATGGACGAGGCTGTTTCCGGCGCTTCCGGTGAAGCCTCCGTGGCCCCGCGCCCCCGCCCCGCGCGCCCTCCGAAGAAGGAACGCGCCGATCAGCTGGTGTTCGAGGCCGGGCTGGCCGAAAGCCGCGAGCAGGCCAAGCGGCTGATCATGGCCGGGCAGGTGGTGGTGTTGCCGGAGGGCGACGGCGACGAGGACGGGGACGGCGACGCGGGCGTGCCGGATCTGGCGAAGACGCCCGAACGGGCCGTGAAGGTGGACAAGCCGGGGCACAAGTACCCGGTGACGACGCGCTTCGAACTGTTCGGGCGCGAGCGTTTCGTCTCGCGCGGGGCATACAAGCTGCTGACCGCCATCGAGTATTTCGGGCTGGACGTGACAGGCTTCGTCTGTCTGGATGCCGGGGCGTCAACAGGAGGGTTCACGGACTGCCTGCTCCAGCACGGGGCGGCACGGGTATATTCCGTGGACGTGGGGCACAACCAGCTGCACGAGCGGCTGCGGGCCGACGCGCGGGTTGTCTCGCACGAGCACACCAACCTGCGCACCGCGCCGCCGGAGCTGATTCCCGAGCCGGTGGACCTGGTGGTGGCGGATGTGTCGTTCATCTCGCTGACGCTGGTGCTGGCGCCGTGCCTGCAATGGCTGAAGCCGGGCGGGCGGGTGGTGGCGCTGGTGAAGCCGCAGTTCGAGGTGGGGCCGGGGCAGACCGAGAAGGGCGTGGTGCGCGACCCGGTCCTGCGGCAGGCTGCCGTGGACAAGGTGGTGGCGTACTGCCGCGATGCGCTGGGGCTGGACCTGGAGGGCGTGGTGCCCTCTGCCATTACCGGCCCCAAGGGCAATCAGGAATATCTGGCGGCGTTCCGGCGGCGGTGACTTTTGATGTGGATTAGCTGTTGTTCGTGGTGGTGCTTTTACCGTGCAGGGAAATTGATAATTTTTGCCTTTTGTGGAGCTGGGGACAGCGAAGAGATGGTCTCGCTACTGATTCCTTGAGTTTTGAGAACATCGATAAGCTGCTCTTGGTATAGTCCTATTTCATTTGCTAAGTCAGATATTGTTGTGTCTGATGAAACAAGTTGAAGGGCTTGATCCAGCGACGTAGGGAGGGGTCTGTCGAATTCTTTGGGTTCACTCCTTCTGTAGCCTTCACGAGTTAATGATATGATACCACTTCTGTAATTTCGTTCTGACATGATGTCGAGCTGGCGAGCTCTGTACATCGATGCGGCAATAGATGTGTGCCAAAAATCTTTAACAGAAATAAATACAGAAAGTGAGAATTTTCTGGGGCAGTCAGTTGAGAATGTTGGGTAAGGCATAAGGAATGCTGATGCAAATCGATTGGCGATTCTCTCTGTGAGGGGGTCCCCTGAACTTCTATTTTCATCGAGCAGTATATGGGCGAATTCGTGACCGTAGTCGAATTGCATTCGACTTGCGGGAGAGTCCGCCGTGATCATTATACACGGTCTGTCATCAATCCATGTGGCAAATGCGTCGAGCTTTGCACATTCGCAAGGCAATAATATAATGAATACACCGATACTCTCTAGGAGTTCGGCCATATTCAAGATAGGGCCTAGGCCTAGGCCTAAATTTTTCCGGACGGTTATCGAGTATTCCTCGATTTTTCTCTCGGAGAGTTCTGGGCCTTCATAAGTTGAAAATGCCACATCGGGAAATGTGACGCCGCGTCGTTCAAGAGCCCTGTAAATGGCTAGTACGTCTTGTGCATAGCGAACTGCCTGATATCGTTCTGCTTGCGTGACAGATCTATTCGCCCGGAAGTGGCATGTCTCAATCTTTAGTTGCGGAGATTCGGGGAGTAGAGTCGTTAAATAGGCTGGATGGATTTTGAGGGCCTGCACGAGGCGCGTGAATGTTTCAAAGGCTAACCCGGATTTCCCAGATTCAAATTGGGTAACCGCACTAGGCTTCTTGTCGAGCAGTTCAGCTAATTTTTTTTTGGTCAGTCCAGCTCTTTCACGGGCCATGCTGATTCGTGCCGGGCTTACGTGCTGGAAATAATAGTGCAGGGAACTCTCGACACTCATTGGATCACTCCACCGTATATTCTGCGCTTCTGAAACGGGCCGGAGCGTTTAAGCGTCGTCGCCTCGCCTCTATTTTGCCCGCTGCTTTTTGGGGGAGCCCAGTTCTCTTGTCAAGTCTCTGTGAGAAATTCGTATGATTTGTTTTCTTGTGATCTCTTCAGGTGTTACGTTTTTGTAGGTGCCACTATTTATGTCTACGTCGAATGTAAAGATTGTTTCGGCTTGATATGCATTGTGCCCGACTGGGGTGAGTAGGTCGAAAGTAATTTTTCCAAAGCCTTGTTCTGCGCTGATGTCGTATCCCAGTGTGTAAATGCCCTTGTCCGTCATGAAATGGCTTAACTCTTCAGAAAGGAAAAGCTGGCCCTGTAGGACGCGTTTGATGCTCCGCCCCGAGGGGGGGATGCGAGTTTCCGGAGCAACGCGGGATACGTAAAAGCTAATTGGGACACCGTCAGCCGCGGCGTTAATTTCGAGAACTTTTTTGTGTGGAATGCCATGGAAGAAATCGCTGGTTGCACAAACTCTTTCAAGCCGAGTGAAAACGTTGTCCCAGCAGCAACAGCCAATCATGTAATTAGAATAGTTTTCTGTATCCTGTTCGTAGGAGGCAAGTACGCGTTGACCAGCTTCAATGAGCTCGGGGATAATCTCAGCTTCGAGCTTGGTGCGGAAAATGGATGGAATTTTTTCTTGCCGCGGCATGTGCGCTCCGATTAAGTGGTTAGCGTTTCTCTGTGAATACTTTAAGTCAAAATGAAAATCAAGCATAAAAATTAAGTATCGGTTGGTTTTATGTTTCGCCGCGAAGTGCAAAAAACCCCACCCTCGCAGATGTTATGCTGCGAGGGTGGGGGTGTGCTTAACAGTGTTATTTTGCTGTTTTTTTTGCTTCGAGGCTACAGCCCCTTTTTCGCCATCAACGCGGCCAGATCCGCCACGCGGCAGGAATAGCCCCACTCGTTGTCGTACCATGCCAGCACCTTGGCCATGTCGCCGTTCATCACGGTGGTGAACTCGGCGTCCACGATGCTGGAATGCGGGTCGGCAATGAAGTCGGACGACACCAGCGGCTTTTCGCAATACGCCATGATGCCCTTCAGCGGCCCTTCGGCGGCGGCCTTCAGGGTGGCGCGCAGTTCGTCGGTGGTGGTGGGCTTTTCAAGCTCGGCCACGAAGTCCACGATGGACACCGTGGCCGTGGGCACGCGCAGGCTGATGCCGTCGAACTTGCCCTTCATCTCGGGAATGACCTTGGCCACGGCCTTGGCCGCCCCGGTGGAGGTGGGGATGATGTTCTGCGCGGCGGCGCGGGCGCGGCGCAGGTCCTTGTGGGGCAGGTCCAGGATGCGCTGGTCGTTGGTGTACGAATGCACCGTGGTCAGCACGCCCTTGACGATGCCGAAGGCCTTGTGCAGCGCCAGGGTGACCGGGGCCAGGCAGTTGGTGGTGCACGAGGCGTTGGACACGACGTGGTGCTTTTCCGGGTCGTAGTCCGCGTCGTTGACGCCAAGCACGATGGTCAGGTCTTCTTCCTTGGCGGGCGCGGTGATGATCACCTTCTTGGCCCCGGCGTCGATGTGCGCCCTGCACTGCGGCCCGGTGCGGAAGATGCCCGTGGATTCGATGACGATGTCCACACCCAGGTCGCGCCAGGGCAGCACCTTGGGGTCGCGCTCGGCAAAGTTGTGCACGACCCAGTCGCCCACGTGGATGTTGCCATCCTTCACTTCGGCGTCCACCTTCAGGCGGCCGTAGCAGGTGTCGAACTGCAACAGGTGCACGTTGGTGGCCACGTCGTACAGGTCGTTGACGGCCACCACTTCCATGGTGTCGGGGTAACGGTCCAGGATGGCCTTGAACACCTGACGGCCTATCCGCCCGAACCCGTTGATGGCAATGCGGAGTTTGGTCATCGGGGGTTCTCCTACAGTTCGTGGATGGTGTTGTTGTACGCGGTGAGCAGTTCGTAGTCGGTCTTCAGCGCCTGGTGCATGCGCGCGTTCTCGATGGCGATGGCGCTGAGGTTGGCGATGGCACCGGCGAATTCCACTTCTTCTTCGGTGAAGTTGCGGGCAACGGCGGAATAGACGCGCAGCGACCCGATGGCCTTGCCGTCCACCAGCAGGGGCAGCACCAGGATGGACACCAGCCCTTCGGCGCGGGCGGCTTCCGGGTACTGGAAGCGCGGGTCTGTGGCCACGTCCTGGATGTGAACCACGTTGCCCGCCAGCACTTCGCGGTCAAGGCCGCTCTTGGCGATTTCGATGGGGCCCTTGCGCAGGTAGCCCTTGCTCAGGCCCCACGCGGCGCTGGCCAGCAGGGTGGTGCCGCGTCGGTCGATGAGCCGCAGGGTGCAGGCCTTGGCATTCATGGCGTCGGCCACCTGCTTGGCGATGGTGTCGAGCACGGTGGTCGGTTCAAGGCTGGAGTTGATGACGCGGACCAGGTCGTAGAGCGTACGGTAATAGGTGTGTTCGCGTTCGCCCATGGCGATGCCTCCGGGGTTGGGGTTGCGGTGGACGTGCGGCGATGGGGACACGACGCTGGGGCGGGGTGGGCGCTGTGACCCGGCGCAAGCCAGCCGTCTGGGGCGCGGCGCCTCGGTCCTTGCCGCGTGAGTGCGGGCCGCACGGTGTTGCCGCATGCGGCCCAAGGGGGGCA
>NZ_VSMK01000061.1 GCF_011682075.1 Nitratidesulfovibrio liaohensis | reverse complement strand
GCGCCGGTCAGAAAGGCCCCGGCGAACACCCCGGCGGGGGTCAGGGTGCCCGTGGCGCTGCCCACGGCCAGCGCCACGGCCATCAGCCCTTCGGCCAGCTGGCAGCAAAAGGCGATGCGCCGCCGATCGAAGCGGTCGGCCACGCCGCCCACCACCAGGGTGAGCAGGAGTTGCGGGGTGAACTGGGCCAGACCCACCAGGCCGAGATGCAAGGCGCTGCCGGTCATGGCGTAGATCTGCCAACCGATGACCACGGCCAGCATGTTGTAGGCCAGGTACGAGCCGCACTGGCTGATCCAGAAGCGCGGCAACGAGGGAATGCGGGTCACCTCGCGCAGCGGGGACGTGCTGGCGGGCGTGGAGGGCGAAGGTGCGGGCATGGGAATACCGGGCGGGCGAAATGTGGCTGTGGGTCCGGGCGGTCTGCCCGATACGGGCGATACGGGCGATACGGACGGGCCAGACGGGCCAGACGGGCCAGACGGGGCGGACGCGACCTCTCGAAGCCGGACGGGGAGGATGCACCGGCACAGGTCACGGCGCGCACACCCGGCACCGGTCGCCGCCGCTTCATTGAGCGGGCGGGGAGTTCGGTATACGCCTCTGGCACCCCATGGCAAGCCAGCGTGACGCGCCTTGCGCGGCAGGGCTTTTGAAACGGTAACACCGGGCAGCGCCCGGTGAGGAAGTGTGACCGACGAACATAGGCAGGCGCCCGCAGGCGCGGCAAACGGCTAGACGCTGGTTTGCAGCAACAGGCCGGGGGCAAGGGTGCCCGGAGTTTCCGACGCCGCGCCGGTGGGGCCGTAACCGGCGGCAAGACCGCCCGTGCGGTATCCGGCCTGCCCTGAAAGTCCGGAGAGTGAGGACAACGCGCCGGACAACAGCCCCGACATGGCGTCGTCGGCGGTGGCTGTTGCGGGCTGCCCCCCTGCGGTCGCACCAGAGGCGGCGGCAGGCGGGGTGATATCCGTGGAATCCTGGGCATCCGAAACGCCCATCTCGCGCAGCGTGTCCAGCAGCGACTGCATGGCGTCAGCCCCGCTGTCGCCCTCGCCGTCCGCCGCCTGCTGCACCAGCGTGGCCTTGGCCGCCTCGGCTCCCTGCACCGCGTCGGCGGCAAGGTTGCCCGCGCCTGCCACCATGAACCGTTCGGAAAGGCCGTTGTCGAAGTAGTCGTTGAGCGCGTCGTTGAGTCCGCCGCCATTGAGCTGGGCCATGAACGCATCGCCCGATGTCGTGCCGAACTGGCGGTCCACGAAGCGCAGGGCATCCAGCAGCCCTTCGCCCAGCGCATCCTCGGTGACCGGGCCGTCGCCGATGCTCTTGTACACGATGCCCATGACGGCGGTGGCCGCCGCATCGCCGAACTTGTCGGCCACCCAGCGCACGCTGCCGGACAGCGCGCCGGAAAGGGCATCGCGCTCGGCGTCGGTCGGCGCCGTGGAAGCCGCGTCCGTGGTGGCGTCGGTACGCGTACCGTTCGTGTCCGTGGCGGCAGGGGCAGGCACCACGGAAGTCCGGCGCACGATGTCCGCGCCGAACACGTCGGCGGTCTTGTCCGGCGACAGGCCCGAAGTCCGCGTCCCTGATCCCGTGCTGGTGCCCGACCCGACAGACGTGCCCAGCAGCGCGCCAAGCCCTTCCCCGTACGGGGAAAGGCCGTTCCGCGCGTGCAGCGCGCCAAGGATCATATTCAGGCTCATGCGGTGCTCCCGGGGGCGTGGCACACCCCGCTGGTCGTCTTTTCGGCAGCACCGGGCAGTATATTAGGGGGCGGCTGGAAAATTCCCTGCGGGGGGCTGCTCCTGCGCGCCCACGAACGCCAGCAGCGGCCCGTAGTCACCGCCATCGGCGGCGCGCAGGGCCGCGATGTAGTCGGTGCGCCGCGCCGAATCGGCTTGCAGGTTCACCCCGGTGGCCCAGTCGATGGGAGGGGCATCGAAATACTGCTTCAGATACTCGTCCGCCGCGATACGGGCGTGGCGACCGTTGCCGTTGGGAAAGGGGTGAATTTGCACAAGGCGGTGGTGGAAGCGAGTGGCGGCCTCTTTTGGAGACCAGATGGCGTTTTCCGCCCAAAAGCGGGCATCGTCGCACAGCGTCTGCAACTGCACCGCCACCTGCGAGGGCGCCACGCCAATGTTCTTTTCGGTCAGCCGGAACCGGCCCGCCCAGCGCCACACGTCGCCGAACAGCTTGTCGTGTAGCAGGCAGAGAACGTTCCGGGTCATGATGTCGCGGTTACGCGTGCGCGCCAGCCACGCAAGGCCCTGCTGGATGTTGGCCTGCTCCAGTTCATCCAGTTGGCCACGCGTGGCGACATGCCTATGCTTCAGCCCACGCGCCTCGTCGGGGTCAAGGGGCGTCGCGCCCTCGGGATCACCGGGAGCTGGAAGCATCAGCGTTCCTCCCAGAAGTCCGGGGGCGGGTTGCGCAGCATATCTTCGGTCATGCGCTCGATTTCCTCCTGCAACCGTTCAGGCGGCAGGGCCTGCTGCTCCAGCGCCATGTGCCCGCTGGCCCGCAGCACCAATGCTTCGGCCTTTGCGCGCGCCTGACACCGAAGGACATCCTCCACCCGTCCGTCTTCCGCCTGTGCGTCTTCCGCCCGTGCATGCGGCACAATGGCGTAAACGAAGCGGCAGCCCAGTGCCTGGGCCACCTTTTCCATCTGGCGCAGGGTGATGGCTCCTTCCGGCTCGTTGCGTTCGTGCTGGTACACGGCGGCATTGGTCACCCCAAGGCGTCGGGCCAACTGCGCGCCCGACATGCCCAGCGCCTTGCGTACCGCCGCAATCCAGCCCCCCTTGGGCACGGACACCCCGAAAACCTTGCCAGCCGCCGCATTCACCAGCCGGACCTGCTGTGCGCGAACCGTATTCCTGACACTCATAGGTAGCTATTCCTATCTTTTTTAATTTTGAAAGATAGTAATACATATTTTTCAATGTGCCAAGAAGGTAGCTATCCCTATCTAACACCCCGCCCGCCCATCATTGTCCGTCAGTCGTTTTCCGGCCGTGCGCCCTCGCACGTCCCGCAGCCCGTACGGTCCCCCTTTCCCCCTGCGCCCTGCCCTCCCGCGCGCTCCTCGTCACCCCGCAACGCCGCGTCCTGCCTGCATCCCCACGCTGTTTTACAATGATGTCAAGCCGGGGGCTTTTCATTGACCCCCCTTGCGTATCTGCTATGGCTAGCATTGCCCCGACCTGTTTCCCGCCGGACCTTCGTCCGGCTTCACACGCGCCACCCGACGCGGCACTTACAGACACACCACGGCCTTGCGGGGCCGGCCGGGCCGCGACCCGGGCGCGAAGCACCAATTGCAGGAGGTGCACATGGACTTTCCCGTTTTCAATTGCAAGAACGGCGATGATGTCATCAGGGCGGTCAAGGAATACAACGTCAGCTTCATCCAGTTCTGGTTCGTGGACATTCTGGGCAACCTGAAAAGCTTCCAGGTAACCCCCAGCGAGCTCGAGTCCGCCTTCGAGGAAGGCATGGGCTTCGACGGCTCGTCCATCCTGGGCTTCACCCGCATCGAGGAAAGCGACATGGTGGCCTTTCCCGACGCCACCACCTTCCAGATCTGCGCCTGGCGCCCCATGGAGCGCCCCGTGGCCCGCATGTTCTGCGACGTGCGCAACCCAGACGGCACCCCCTACGAGGGCGACCCCCGCTACATCCTGCGCAAACTGACCGAAAAGGCCGCGCAAAAGGGCTATACCTACTACGTAGGCCCGGAACTGGAGTTCTTCCTGTTCGCCAGTTCGCAGTGCCCGCAGCCCATCGACGCGGGCGGCTACTTCGACGCGCCCCCGCTGGACCTTGGCAACGACGTGCGGCGCGACATCATCTTCGCCTTGCAGCGCATGGGCATTCCCGTGGAGTATTCGCACCACGAGGTGGCCCCCTCGCAGCACGAGATCGACCTGCGCTACAACGAGGCCATGAAGATGGCCGACGTGGTCATGACCTACAAGGTCGTGGTCAAGGAAATGGCCCGCAAGCACGGGGTGTACGCCACCTTCATGCCCAAGCCCATCTTCGGCCAGAACGGCAGCGGCATGCACGTGCACCAGTCGCTGTTCCGCAACGGCCGCAACGCCTTCTTCGACCCCAACGACCCGCACCACCTTTCGGGCGAATGCCGCTCGTACATCGCGGGGCTGCTGAAGCACGCGCGCGAGTTCTGCTGCGTCACCAACCAGTGGATCAACTCGTACAAGCGCCTGGTGCCCGGCTACGAGGCTCCGGTGTACCTGGCCTGGGCGCAGCGCAACCGTTCGGCCCTCATCCGCGTGCCCATGTACAAGCCCGGCAAGGAAGCGGCCACCCGCATCGAACTGCGCAGCCCCGACCCGGCCTGCAACCCCTACCTGGCCTTCTCGGTGATGCTGGCCGCCGGGCTTGAAGGCATCGAAAAGGGTTACGAACTGCCCAAGGCCGTGGAAGCCAACATCTTCCACATGGGCGAGGAAGACCTGACCAAGCACGGCATCGGCTCCCTGCCCGGCTCGCTGTACGAGGCGGCCATGGAACTGAAGGGCAGCACCCTGATGCAGGAAGTGCTGGGCGAACACACCCACGCCAACCTTGTGGGCAACAAGCTCATCGAGTGGGACGCCTACCGCACCCACGTCTCCGAGTTCGAATTGCAGCGCTACCTGCCCGTGCTGTAGCACGCGCGCCCGATACGCCCCGCAAACGCAAGGCGTCGCGACCAGTTGGCCGCGACGCCTTTTGTTTTTGGTAAAACCGGGGGAAGGAACCTTTTGCCTCAGCCGTTAGGCGAGCTTGCAAGCCTTACGGATGAGGACCGCAGCGCGTTAAAAGGTTCCTTCCCCCGGACCCCCAACCTCCCAAACTTTTCAGTTGGTCCGTTGGGCAATCGCACAGCGTGAACAACCTCCCACCTCCCCAAACCTTAACAAAACGTTCAGGGGGAGCTTCAGCCGTTATGCGAGTCTTCGAGCATTGCCCCAGCCGTTGGGTGAGCTTGCGAACCTTACGGATGGGGACCGCACCGCGCGGATGAAGACAGCAACGCGGGAGCCGGGGAGAGAGACCCTTTTCGCTCTGCGGTCGCCATCCGTAAGATTCGCGCTTCGCGCTCATCAACGGCTGCCGCAAAGGGTCCCCTCCCCGGTTTGCCTTTCCAAAATTTCAATCCTGTTTGCGCCCGCGCCCCACGGAAACCAGCACGCCCAGGCACGAGAACGCGGCGGCCACGGCAAGGCCGGTGCGGGTGGCGGACAGGAATTCGGGCAGCACGGCGGGGGTGATGGCGGCCTCGCCCAGGTGCAGGGCGAAGATGAGCGACACGGTGGTCATGCTGCACGCCATGCCCAGGGTGCGCATGGCCCCCACCATGCCGGAGGCCACGCCGAAGTGGGCCTTGTCCACGCTGCTCATGATGGCCACGGAGTTGGCCGTGACGAAGATGCCGAACCCGATGCCGATGCACACCAGTTCCGCCGCCAGCAGCCACACCGGCATGCCCGGCGCGATGGTGGCCATGGCCAGCAGCAGCCCCGCGGCGCTGAACAGCATGCCCGCCGTGGCCACGCGGCCGGGGTCGGCCCGGTCGGACAGGCGGCCCGACAGCGGCGCGGTAAGCACCTGCATCACCGGCTGGATGAGCAGGATCAGCCCGGCCTCGCGCGGGGGCAGGCCCTTGGCGTATTGCAGGAACAGGCTGAACAGGAAGGTGACGCCGAACACGGCGGCATAGTTGCCGAAGGCGGCAAGGCAACTCAGCGAGAAGAACCGGTTGCGCAACAGCAGGTTCACGTCCAGCAGGGGGCTTTTGCTGCGCGCCTCCACCCTCAGGAACAGCACAAGGCCGACAAGGCCCGCCGCCATCAGCACCGGCCCCAGTGGCACGGAGGTGGCGCGGGCGGCCCCGGTCATGACCATGCACACCGACACCGCGTAGACCAGGCTGCCGGGCCAGTCCATGTGCGCGCCCCTGTCCGCGCCGGGCTGCGGGCGCATGCGCCACAGGCACATGGCCGTGGCCGCAAGTCCGGGGGGCACCACCATCAGGAACACGCTGCGCCAGCCGAAGTGGTCCGTGGTGTAGCCGCCCAGCACCGGGCCGATGGACAGCCCGGCATAGGTGAACGCGGAGACGATGCCGATGACCCGGCCCCGCAGTTCCGGCGGGTAGGCCGCCGCCACCAGCGCCAGACTGCCGGACAGCATCATGGCCGCGCCGATGCCCTGCCCGAAGCGCAGGGCCATGACCAGTTCCACGGAAGGGGCCAGCCCCACCAGCAGGGTAATGCCGGTGAACACGGCAAGGCCGGGCAGCAGCACCCGGCGCTGCCCCACGATGTCGCCAAGGCGCCCGCAGGCCAGCATGCTCATGGCCAGTGCCAGCGCGTACAACTGCTCCACAAGGCCCAGCTGCACGGCAGACGCGCCCAGGTCGCGCCCCAGCGAAGGCAGGGCCACACCCACGGCGGTGAGCATGAACGGCACCATGAACTGGGCGATGCACACGGTGGCCAGCACCATGCGCGGCGATCCGGCATCTCCCAGCCGTACCGGCGTGAACTGCATTGCGATACCTCGCGGAAAAACGATGGCCCGCGCCGCCCGAGCCCGCACGGCGCAAGTCCGGTGCAAGGGCGGGCGGCGCGGGACGAAACGGAATGATGCGGGGTGGAATCCAGTACCTACGACCCGGTCGGGCCGGTGTCCACCCTGGCGGCAGCACCACTGTCACCGGCGGCCATGGCTTGTTCCACCAGCAGCGCGCCCAGTTCGCGCGCGCGGGCACAGTCCTGCGGAAAGACCTCTTCGCGCCGCCTGGCCTTGGCCACCGGGTCCCAGCTGGTGGAGACGTACTTGGAATAGTCGTCGAACTGGTAAGTGTCCGTGCACAGGAACAGCTCGCAACTGCCGAAGATCCTGCGGGTGACCGCCCAGGTGGCCTTTACCGCGCGGTCCTGCTGGTAGTCGGCCATCTTATCTTCGGGGATGTTCATGGTGTACACCAGCCCCGTGGGCAGCGGACGCGGAAACAAGGGCTGATAGCCCGGCGTGTAGGACAGGTACGGGAACAGCAAGCGTTCCAGGAACGAGCGCATCTCGCCGGTTTCGGTGTAGAAATAGATGGGCGAACCCAGCAGCAGCACGTCGGCCTCGGCCACGCGCTCCAGAATGGGCGTCAGGCCGTCCTTCACCGCGCAATGGCCGTAGCTCTTGCCGCCGATCTTCTTGCAGGCAAAGCAGCTGATGCAGCCCTTGTAGTCGTGCTCGTACAGATGCACCAGTTCGGTGCTGGCGGTGCGGCCCGCCTGCGTGGCCCGTTCCGCAGCGCCCTCAAGGGCGTTCCGGAGCAGGGTGGCGGTGTTCCATTTCTTGCGGGGGCTGCCGTTGATGGCGATGATGTTCATGGTGCTCCTGCCCGATGGCCGGTTGCGGGTTGCGGGTTGCGGGTTGCGGGTTGCGAATGGTCCATGATGCCCTCCGGTGGAAGAAAGGCAAGAACTGTCCTTGAGGGTATATAGTACCCCTTTGGGAACCATTGCGGGCGGGAATCATGTCGACGGATGTCCGGACGGCACAGGACCCGGCGGACGAAAAACGCGGCGCGCACCCCGGCAAGGGCCGGTAGGTGCGCGCCGCGCGGGTGCAGCGATGGTCATGCAGCCTGACGGACAATGCCGTCGCTCGCGGTTGATCCGAATGGGGATTTTCGTCCGCCTCGGCCCTATTTCAAGGCCTTCTGAAGGTCATACGCCAACTCCACGATGTCCTCGCCCACACGCAGGGTTTCGGCGATGCCGCGCGAATACATGAACTGCGGGCCATGCACATGCACCAGGATGTCCAGGTCCTGCACGAAGCGCAGTTGGCGGGCCGCGTCGCCCTCCTCGCCGCGCGCCTCTGCGGCCACGGCGGCCTCGATGCGGGCGCGCAGGCGG
>NZ_VSMK01000060.1 GCF_011682075.1 Nitratidesulfovibrio liaohensis | reverse complement strand
GGTCGGCGCGGCCACGGGGCCACGGCAAAAGGAGGTCGGCCCCGCTCCGGCAAGGCGGGTGCCGTGCGCCCCGCGCGGACCCGCCGATGCGGGCCGGACAACTCCGGTCTTTCCCGGAGGGCGTTCGGCCTACTTAAACGAGTGTTTAATAAAGTCAATAGCCCGTCAACACATTGTAATAAAAGCGCATCGAAGCGTTCATCCGCTCCGCTGCCCCCAGGCCGCCGCTTGTGCCCGTTCGCCACATGCTCCGCCGGGCGCGTCCAGAGCCCGCCGTGCGCAGGCAACGTCTGCGGGCGCCCCGCGTGCCGCCCACACCAACGGATGCAACCCGTTCCGACTGGCCCCGCCCCGCAGCAACGGCACCATGGGTCCGCCCCCTGAAACTTCCGCCACCCCCACGCCGCGCCTCAGTGCGCCCGCCAGACCGTTCGTTTCGCCCCTTGCCGCACACGGCTCGATTTCGGAGCAGGCAATGGCTCAACGCCCCGGCCCCGGCGGCGTGGCGCCCACCCCGAAGCGTCCCCTCGTCCGGGATACCACTCCATGCTTGTGCAAATAAAAGCAATACTCGCATATGAGACACGAGCTAATTCCTACCTGCCAATTGGACTGTGCGACCAACCACCTGTAGTATCTTACAATTCCCTTGACGTTTCCGTGTTGCCGGGACATAGAATCCGTGCGGGAATCCAAGGGCCCATGCCTGTAGGGGCATGCAATCCGTGAGCGGCGACGTCCACCCGGAGGCGGCGCGGCTCTCCTTTGTCCTTTGTTACGAGGTGCGTATGCTGGACACCCTTGTCTTTGGAAGCGTCGTGTTTCCACTCTTAGCTGCCCTGGCGGTCTATTTCGTCAGGGGCGACGCCGCGCGCAACATCATCGTCCCGGTATCGGTGGCGATAACCGCCGCGGCGGCGGTGGGACTGGCGAGCCTCGGCTCGTTCTCCTACTCGCCCCAAGCCATTCTTGGCATCAGCCTCAACGGCCTGATCACCGTTCTTGATTTCGCCCTGCTCGGGTTCATCTTCCTTATCGCGCTGCGCATGAGCAACCTGCTCATCATGGGCCTGACGGCCCTGCAGGTGCTGGGCATGGTCTATCTGGACTTCTTCCTGATGGACCACGGCACGCAGGTCACCGGCTTCTACGCCGACAGCCTGTCGCTGACCATGGTGCTGATCATTTCCATCGTGGGGGGCCTGATCTGTTTTTACGGTCTTGGCTACATGAAGGAGCACGAGGAGCACCTGCACCTCGCCAAGAGCCGCCAACCGCGGTTCTTCTTTTTCATGCTGCTCTTCCTGGGCGCCATGAACGGCCTGGTGCTGGCCAACAACCTGTCGTGGATGTACTTCTTCTGGGAAGTGACCACCCTGTGCTCGTTCATGCTCATCGGGCATGACGGCACGGACGAGGCCAAGACCAACGCCACCCGCGCCCTGTGGATGAACATGGCGGGCGGCGTCGCCTTCGTGGCGGCGCTCATGTTCCTGCAGAAGAGCACCGGCACCCTTTCGGTGCAGGACATCCTGGCCAAGTCGGCAGCCCCCGGCATGAAGACGGCGGCGCTGCTGCTGCCCATGGCCTTCCTGTGCTTCGCGGGCTTCACCAAGGCCGCGCAGGTGCCCTTCCAGAGCTGGCTGTGCGGCGCCATGGTGGCGCCCACCCCGGTTTCCGCGCTGCTGCACTCGTCCACCATGGTCAAGGCGGGCGTGTACCTGGTCATCCGCATGGCTCCGGCCTACCAGGGCACCATGCTCTCCGCCGCCGTGGCCATCTTCGGCGCGTTCACCTTCATCGCCGCATCCGCCCTGGCAGTGGGCCAGAGCAACGGCAAGAAGGTGCTGGCCTACTCCACCATCGCCAACCTGGGCCTGATCATCGCCTGCGCGGGCATCAACACCTCGGCCGCCATCGCCGCCGCCGTGATGCTGATCATCTTCCACGCCATCTCCAAGGCCCTCCTGTTCCTGTGCGTGGGCGCCATCGAGCAGAAGATCGGCTCGCGCGACATCGAAGCCATGCGCGGCCTGTTCAAGGTGATGCCCCGCACCGCGGTGATCACCGTCATCGGCATCGTCACCATGATGCTGCCGCCCTTCGGCATGCTGCTGGCCAAGTGGATGGCCCTTGAATCCGCCGCCACCGCCACCGCCGCCATGCCCCCGCTGGTGATCATGCTGGCCCTCGGCAGCGCCCTGACGGTGCTGTTCTGGGCTCGCTGGGCCGGCGTGATGCTGGGTTCCACCGTGCCGGGCGAAAACCCGCCCGCCGAACGCCAGCCCTTCTCGGTGCGCCTGCCGCTGCTGCTGCTGGCCGGTGGCGCCGTGGGCCTGTCGCTGCTTTCGCCCTTCGTCTACAGCATGCTGGTGGCCCCTGCCACGGCGCTGTACGCCAAGGCGACCGCCTACACCGTCACCATGGGCGTGTTCGAGAACAACGCCGGCGTGTTCGCGGTGTACCCGCTGTTCCTGCTGCTGGGCGTGGGCTTCGTGTATGCCCTGCGCGCCGCCAAGAAGGTCGGCCCCGAAGCGGCCAGCCTGCCCTACATGGGCGGCTCGCAGCGGGTGGAGAACGGCAAGATCGGCTTCAACGGCCCCATGAACGGGTTCGTGGAAACCGCCGCCGGCAACTACTACATGGAATCCCTGTTCGGTGAATCCAAACTCTCGAAGTCCATCAACGTGATCGCCATCGTGCTGCTTGCGGTCATGCTCGGGGGGGTGCTGTAATGCTGACGTTCATCGCCGCTCTCATCGGGCTTGCCCTCACCCCGGTGGTCGGGGGCCTTCTGGCCGGGGTTGACCGCCGCGTCACCGCCCGCCTCCAGTCCCGTTTCGGGCCGCCCATCCTCCAGCCGTTCTACGACGTGCTGAAGCTGCTGGGCAAAGCGCCCATGGTGGTCAACTCGTGGCAGGTCATGTCGGCATACATCTACGTGCTGTCCTCTGCCCTGGCCGTGCTGCTGTTCTTCATGCAGGGCGACCTGCTGCTGCTCTTCTTCGTCATGACCATCGGCGCGGTGTTCCAGGTGGTGGGTGCGCTGTCCGTGCCGTCCCCCTACGCCCAGGTGGGCGCCCAGCGCGAACTGCTGCAGATGCTGGCCTACGAGCCGCTGATCATCGTGGTGTTCGTGGGCATTTCCATGGCCACCGGCAGCTTCAAAATCGCCGACGTGTACGCCATGGAAAAGCCGCTGCTGCTCAGCATGCCCTTCCTGTTCATTGCGCTGGGCTACGCGCTGACCATCAAGCTGCGCAAGTCGCCCTTCGACATCTCGGCCTGCCATCACGCCCACCAGGAACTGGTGCGCGGCGTGCTGACCGAATACTCCGGCCCGCACCTGGCGCTGCTGGAAATCGGCCACTGGTTCGACGTGGTGCTCATCCTGGGCCTGTGCTCGCTGTTCTGGCACACCAGCATCGTGGGCATGGTCGCCCTGCTGGTGGTGACCTACGCGGCGGAAATCCTGATCGACAACATCTGCGCGCGCATGACCTGGCCGTGGATGCTCAAGAACGTACTGGGCGTGGGTCTTGTGCTGTCGGTGTTCAACCTGCTCTGGCTCTACGTCAGCTAAGGGGAGGAGGCGATAATGGGTCTGCTTGAAAACTGGATCAATAAAGGCCGTCTGAAGTCCCCGTGGGTCGTCCATTTCGACTGCGGGTCGTGCAACGGCTGCGATATCGAGGTGCTGGCCTGCCTTACCCCCGTCTTCGACGTGGAGCGTTTCGGCATCATCAACGTGGGCAACCCCAAGCATGCCGACGTGCTGCTGGTTACCGGCACGGTGAACCACCGCAACAAGAAAGTGCTGAAGAACATCTACGACCAGATGCCCGACCCCAAGGCCGTCATCGCCATTGGCGCGTGCGGCACCTCGGGCGGGGTGTTCCGCGAGTGCTACAACGTGGTGGGCGGCGTTGACCAGGTCATCCCGGTCGACGTGTACGTACCCGGCTGCCCGGCCAAGCCCGACGCCATCATCGACGGCGTCGTCACCGCCCTTGACGTGGTGAAGGCCAAGCTTGGCCTTGGCGAAATGCCCAAGGTGACCGTCATCGACTAGGCCGCACGGCGGGGTGCCCCGCCGATGTCCGCGCCGTTTCGCCGCATGTTCGCGGACGAAACGGGCGCGAACCCTCAAGCGCCGGAAGGACCGGCGAGCCCCCAACGGGGCAACGAGGACAGCAATGCCCACGCACAGCGAAATACTGAACGCAACACCCATCGCCGCGGATGCCGTGGTCGCGCAGGCCAGGAGCATGTTCGACCAGGGTTACCGTCTGGTCACCATGTCCGTGGTGGACCTGGGCGACGGCAATGTGGATATCTTCTACCACTACGACCTGAACAACGAGATGACCCACTTCCGGCTGACCCACCCCAAGGACAAGCCGGTTCCCAGCATCTCGCCCGTCTACTTCGCCGCGCTGCTGGTCGAGAATGAATCGCGCGACCACTTCAACCTGCAGTTCGACGGTCTGGTGCTGGACTTCAACCGCACCCTGTACCTGGACGAGGAAATCACCTCGACCATCTCGGCGCCGTTCTGCAAGATCTCCACCATCCAGAAAAAGGATTAAGAGGTAGGTCTCATGTCCCGCACCATCATTCCTTTCGGTCCGCAGCATCCGGTTCTGCCGGAACCCCTGCACCTGAAACTGGTCGTCGAGGATGAAACCATCGTCGAAGCCATTCCCGCCCTGGGGTATGTGCATCGCGGCCTCGAAACCCTCGCCAGCATTCGCGACTACAACCAGATGGTCTACATCGTGGAGCGGGTGTGCGGCATCTGTTCGTGCATCCACGCCATGTGCTACTGCCAGGGCCTTGAAACCATGATGAACGTGGAAGTGCCGAGCCGCGCCAAGTACCTGCGGGTGATCTGGTCGGAACTGCACCGTATCCACAGCCACCTTCTGTGGCTGGGCCTGTTCGCCGACGGTTTCGGCTTCGAAAGCCTGTTCATGCAGTTCTGGAAGATCCGTGAACGCGTCATGGACATCAACGAAGCCACGGCGGGCAACCGCGTGGTCATCTCCGTCAACGTGGTGGGCGGCGTGCGCCGCGACCTGGACAAGACCCAGCAGCGCTGGATCCTGGACGAGCTGGACAAGCTGGAGAAGGAACTGCGCCAGCTGATGAAGACCATGCTCGACGACTACACCGTGAAGAAGCGCACCGTGGGCGTTGGCGTGCTGACGGCCGAACAGGCCATTCAGCTCGGCGCGGTCGGCCCCACCCTGCGCGGCAGCGGCGTTGCCCAGGACGCCCGCCAGCTTGGCTATGCGGCCTTCGACGAACTGGACTTCGAGCCCGTCACCTCGCCCGAGGGCGACAGCTGGGCCCGTTCCAAGGTCCGGTTCATGGAAACGCTGCAATCCATGGATATCGTGCGTCAGGCCATTTCGCGCCTGCCCGATACGGAACTGGCCGCCAAGGTTCCCGGCAAGCCCACCGGCGAGGTGGTCTGCCGTGTTGAACAGCCGCGCGGCGAGTTGCTGTACTATCTGAAGGGCAATGGCTCGAAGAACATGGAGCGGGTACGCATCCGCACCCCCACCTTCGCCAACATCCCGCCGCTTCTGGCCATGCTGCCCGGCGCGCAGCTTGCCGACGTGCCCATCGCGGCCCTGACCATCGACCCGTGCATCAGCTGCACCGAGCGGTAAGCAAGGAGACCTGACCATGTACATGCTCAGCAACGTGCTGCGGAACATCATGGGGAAATACTCCACCCGGCTCTACCCGTTCGAAACGCGGCCGGCGTACGAGGGTTTCCGCGGCAAACTCGTAAACAACATCCACGACTGCATCTTCTGCAAGAGCTGCCAGATCAAGTGCCCTTCGCAGTGCATCACCGTGGATCCCAAGGAAGGCAAGTGGGACTGCGATCCCTTTGCCTGCGTGTACTGCTCGGTGTGCGTCGATGCGTGCCCCACGCACTGCCTGTCGATGGAAAACCAGCACCGCAAGCCCGCGCCCAGCAAGTTCGTGGTGAGCCTGCAGGGCACGCCCAGAAAATCCAAGAAGGCCGACAAGAGCGCCGAAAAGCCTGCCGAGGCCGCCGCTCCCGAAGCCTAGCCGAATACCCCGCGCGTCCGGCACGGCGAATGCCGGTCGCGCGGCTGCCTTGAGAGCTGACCGGGAAGCGGGGAAAACGACCCGGAACAGAAGGGGCGCGGTGAAAACCGCGCCCCGCTCTGTTTCGGAATATGGAGAGATCAAGAAGGGGTGCGGACAAACCGCGCCCCGCTCTGTTCCGAAATACGGATGAATCAGGAAGGGGCGCTGCGAAAACCGCGCCCCGCTCTGTTTTGGCAACATGAAACACGGCAAGGGGCGCGGTGCATACCGCGCCCCTTGTTTCGTCTCTTGCCGTGGCCTGCGCCCTTGCGGCGCGGGCTACCCTGCTTCGCTGCCGTCCGCCTTTTGCCGCAGGGCCTTGCCGTCGTGCCACGCCCTGCCCACCACGTCGCCCATGGCCCAGTAGCGGTTGTCCGGCATGGTCAGCAGCATGGGCCGCAACAGCTTGGGGTCGGGAACGCCGTCACCGTCCAGGCAGTCCTCGGCACACCAGGCCCCGACGATCTCGCCGATGAAAAAGGTGTTGCTGGGCAATTCCACGGCGGTGTGAACCCGGCACTCGATGCCCAGCGGGCATTCCCGGATCAGCGGTGCCGCGTCCAGATGCCCGTGAAACACCTCGAACAGGCCGGACTTGTCCACGCGGGCACCGGAGGCCAGGCCCGTGTAGTCGGTCACCGCCGTCATGTCCACGGTGGGAAAGTTCACGCTGAACTGCCCGCTGGCGGCGATGGCCCCGTGGCTGAAATTGCGCCGGTTGATGGCCACGCCCAGCATGGGCGGCTGGTAGTTGACCCGGGTCAGCCACGCCACCGCCATGAAGTTGGGCCTGCCGTCGGCCATGCAGCCCACGATGGTCTGGGCCATGGGCACCACGAAGGCCTGGGGGGCGATGTCCACGCGTCCTGCGATGGCCTTGGGAATGGTCGACATGTTGTCCTCCTCCCCGTCAGGGGACACGGAAGTGGGGATGCGGCAATGCAGGCGGGACCGTGACGCCACGGCCCCGTCGGATATTGTTCCCGCTACTTCACAAGCCGCCACAGTCGCACGTCGGCGGGGCCTTCGAATATCTCGGCCGCAGCAGTGCGAAAGGCCAGCAGCTCTGGCGTGGCCAGGTGCGCGTCCAGGGTTGCCTTTGAGGTCCACTGCTCGATGAAGGTGAAATTGCGCGGCGCGTCCAGTTGCTGCTGCGCCTCGTAGCGCAGCATGCCCTCGTGCCGTTGCGTGGCCGCCACGATGCCTGCGATAAGTTCCGCCGCGCGGGCTTCGCTGCCGGGGCGGGCGGTGAGCATGGCGGTGACCGCCACGGGGGAATCGGGTTGCGACATGATGCGTGCTCCTTGCGCTGCGTTGGAAAAGGTCCCCGCCGCCATGGCTTCAGCGTGGGGACGAGAGGCACAGTTTCCCCCGATGGGCCACTTTCGGCAAGTACGCACCAGAAAGATACTGACACCCCCCCCGGAACCCATCACGAAATTTGTACCATGCGTGGCCCACCCTTGTAAGCGACTGCTTACACGACTAGAATGGGCCGGCAGGTGCATTCTTTGCCCATATCATGGTAGAAAATGGCCAGAACCAAGCTTTCGTCCGAGCGCGGTTGGCGTTTCCGCCCCGCCCCTCTGGCACACAGTATGGCACCAGCCCAAACAACGAGGCCACCGTGTCCGAAACATCCCTGGCCCCCCCGTCGCAGCCCGGCGCGGGCACGCCGCCCAGCCTTCGCGACCTGTTCCTGACCTTCATGCGGCTGGGCGCCACGGCCTTCGGCGGCCCCGCCATGCTGCCCGTGGTGCGTGCCCAGGTGGTGGAGCGCAAGGGCTGGATGGACGAGGCCGCGTTCCGCTCCGGCGT
>NZ_VSMK01000059.1 GCF_011682075.1 Nitratidesulfovibrio liaohensis | reverse complement strand
ACCAGCGCGGCGGACGGCCCCCCGGTGATGGCGGCATACGGGGTCAGCGTGGGGGCGGCCAGCGCGGCGATGGTCCGCGCGCCGCGTGTATCGCCGTCGTACCATACGAAGTCGGGCGCGGTGGCCAGCAGGGCCTCGTCCGTTTCCGCACCGCCGCTGACCACGGCCACGTGCTCCGGCTCGAAGTACTGGCGCACCATCCGGGCCACCATTTCCGCCGTGGCCGGGGCTTCCGCCGAGGGGCGCAGCACCACGGCGTTGCCCGCGCCGATGGCGTCGGCCAGGGGCACCAGCAGGCTGCGGAACGGATCGGCCCAGTGGGCGTACGCCACGACACGGCCCAGCGGCTGACGGCGCACGTAGCTGCGCGCCTTGAACTGTCCCAGCGACGAAAGCACCCGCCGTCCGCCGCAGAAGCCGGGCACGGCCTTGATCAGCCAGTCGATCTCGTGCAGCACGGGCACCACCTCGCGCACCAGAAAGGGGTGCTCCGGGCGGCCATAGTCGGCGCGGATGGCATCGGCCAGGCGGTCGCGGTAGCCCTGCACGCCTTCGCGCAGGCGGCGCAGGGCGTCCACCCGCGCGCCGGAGGGCAGCACCGCGCTCGAGGCGATGAATCCCTTCTGGCGGGCGGCCAGCGCGGACATGTCCTCACCGATGACCGAGGGACCCGTGACGGAAGGACCGGTGGGCGCTGTTGCGCTGGCGGCGTCGGCAGGCGAGGCCGTGGAAGGGGAAGCGGCGGATGGGGCGGCGGACTGGTCGGGGGACTGGGCGGCGGACTGGGTCATGGCGCACTCCTTGGCGGACGTTCCGGCACGGGGCGGATGCGCCCCGCCCGATACGCGGGGTTCGGGGGACGATTGGCGGCTGGCCGGGGCGCGGGGTGCCGGAATTGCCCGCCTGTCTGGGCCGATCCGGACGGATCAGGACTTGCCCGGCCCTGCCTGGATCGGTCTGGGCCGGGCTTGCCTGTCCGGTCAGGTCTGGGCCGAAAAACGTGACGCACGCCCGGTACGGTCCGCCATTGTGTAGTGATAACGCATCCCGTGTCGCCGCGCCAGTGGGGGCGGCGTGGAAACGCGGCCACGTACGTCTTGACAGCGCGCCTCTTGCGGTGCAGGGTAAGCTGGCCTTCGTGCGGCCCGGCGTCTGGAGTCTGCTGTTCTGCAAGCAGCCAACGGCGCTGACGGGGCCGGTCACTGCGGGCGCACGCGACATCGCTTGCGCCCCTTCGGCGTGCCCGTGGCACGGCGCGACGCAGGTGCCCCTTTCCCCATGCCGTGCGGATGCCGCAATGATCCGTTCAGGGAGAGTTCTCACCATGTCAAAGGGTTCCAATCAGTTCGACGTCATCGTCGTGGGCGGCGGCCCGGCCGGGCTGTTCGCCGCGTACCACCTTGCCGAGCATTCCGGCCTGCGCACCTGCCTCATCGAGCGCGGGCAGGACGTGCGCAAGCGCAGCTGCCCCATCAACAAGACGCAGAAGTGTCTGAAGTGCAAGCCGTGCCACATTCTGTCCGGCATGGGCGGCGGCGGCCTGTTTTCGGACGGCAAGCTCAATTTCATCCACAAGCTGGGCAAGACCGACCTTACCCAGTTCATGCCCCGTTCCGAGGCGGAGGCGCTGATCAACGAAACGGAGACCATCTTCAACCGTTTCGGCATGGACGGCCCGGTCTACCCCTCGGACATGGAGGCGGCCAAGGCCATCCGCAAGCAGGCCAAGAAGCACGGCATCGACCTGTTGCTCATCAAGCAGAAACACCTCGGCAGCGACTGCCTGCCCGACCATATCGCCTCCATGTGCGCGCACATCCGCGACAAGGGCGTGGACATCCGCACCGGTGAAGAAGTGCGGACCCTTACCGTGGAAAACGGCGCGGTGCGCGGCCTTGTGACCGACAAGGGCGAATACTCCTGCAAGGCGGTGATCATCGCCCCCGGCCGCGTGGGCGCGGAATGGGTGGGCGAACTGGCGCGCGGGCACGGCCTGGCCGTGAGCCAGCGCGGCATTGAAGTGGGCGTGCGCGTGGAAGTGCACAAGGACATCATGTCGGACATCACCGACGTGATCTACGACCCCACCTTCTTCGTGCAGACCGACAAGTACGACGACCAGACCCGCACCTTCTGCACCAACCCGGAAGGGTTCATCGCGCTGGAGAACTACCAGGACTTCGTGTGCGTGAACGGCCACGCCTACCGCCACCGCAAGTCTGAGAACACCAACTTCGCCTTCCTGTCCAAGGTGGTGCTGACCGACCCGGTGTCCGACAACCAGGGCTACGGCACCGCCATCGGGCGGCTGGCCACCATCATCGGCGGCGGCAAGCCCATCCTGCAGCGCTTCGGCGATTTGCGGCGGGGCCGCCGGTCCACGTGGAACCGCATCAACAAGGGTTACATAGAGCCCACCATGACCAACGTGGTGCCCGGCGACATCGCCATGGCCCTGCCGGAGCGCATCGTGACCAACCTGGTGGAGGGGCTGGAGCAGCTGAACAACGTCATGCCCGGCATCGCCAACGAGGAAACGCTGCTCTACGCGCCGGAGATCAAGTTCTTCGCCACCCAGGTGGAGACGGACAACCGGCTGGAAACCTCGCTCAAGGGGCTGTTCGTGGCGGGCGACGGGCCGGGCGTTGCGGGCAACATCGTGTCCGCCGCGGCCACCGGACTGATTCCGGCCAAGGCCATCATCGAACGGAACTAACCGGGCGGCGCGCCCTTGCTTCCGGGAATCGGGGCAGCGACGTGGATGTACAGGCACGAAACGGACGGGGCGCCTTGCGGGGTGCCCCGTCTTTTCGTGTGCGCGTGAAGGCGGCTGAAGAAAGCGGGCGGCAGGCGGTATGGGGAGGACGGTACGCCGCATGCCTTGAACCTTGCCGTTTCGGACTTATGTTTGGGGACGAGACACCAACCGCGCCCGGCGCGAGGGAGGTGATACGCATGTTCACCGGCATAGCACGCGTGCCGAAGCACGTATGGGACAGCGACCCGGTCGTTCGGGACGACTTCGAACGGTTGATCGAACGGCTGGAAGGGCTGGCCCTGGATGTGGGCCTGGACCCTGACCGCAACATCTGCCTTACCGACAACAAGGATGATGTGCGGGTGGGGATAAGCGAGGAGATGGACATGTATCTGCGCGAGGAGCCTGGCACCTGGCGCATGTAGACGAGATGGCGCGTTGGCCATGATCCGGCCCGACTGGCAGGCCGGATCTGTCTGGCCGGAACAGTCAGGCGGGAGGAATCAGGCCAAGGCAGGGCCTGACCGGATGCGACGCGCGGAAGGAACAACAAGGGGGCGCTCCGCCGTGACGGAACGCCCCTTTTTCATGGTCTTTTTCCGGCGCACCCCGCCTGCGGGCTCCGCCTACGAACAGGACGAGGACACCGAGCTTGGCGGAAACACCCGGATGGCCCAGGTCAGCGCCAGCGCGAACAGCGCCGAGACGATGCCCACGGCGGCGTCCCAGAACGGCGGCGCGCCAAGGGCGATGCGCATGAGCAGGGTGGCGATGACGTAGCCCGAGTTGCGGAACACCGCGTGGAACGAGGGCATGAAGGTCTGCGCCACCAGCACCATCAGGATGTCCGCGAAGATGAGCACCGTGTAGATGGTCTCGAAGAAGTCGAACGACTGGCCGGTGGTGGCGAACATCCAGCCGTCCCACAGGGCGATGCCGATGAACGCCAGAAACAGGCCCAGCGCCAGGATCTTCTTGGCCATGACGTAGTGCATGCGGTCCATGGCCGAGGTGATGTACCCCTGCGGCCGCTGCACCTTGTAGTAGATGCCCAGGCACACGAAGATCACCAGCGCGGCGCTGGCCGATACGATGATGTGCAGCACGGGCTGAAAGTCGAGCGACAGGGTGATGGGCTCGTGCATGTGCGAAAGCTCCTTGAAGGAGTTTCGCAGCAGGATCAGCGCGAGAATCTCGAACTGTTTGCCGACCGACCGTGACAGCGAGCAGGACAGCACCAGGATCAGGCTCATCACTTCCAGCACCAGCAGCATGGTGAAGGCAAAGTTGACGGCCTGGAAATGGTTGGAGGGAACGAAGCGGGTCAGTTCCACCGGCAGCCCGGCCAGCAGGCCGCGCCGGTTCAGTTCTATGGCGATGATGCCGCCGATGAACGCGAAGATGAGCGCAAGCGCCACCCGGCGCTGGGTGCGCGGGTGTTCCCAGTAATGGTCCAGCAGATCGAAGAGATTGGTGAGTGGTTCTAGGCGGAACATGGTCGTGCCCGGGCGCGGGGGCCTGATGGATGGTTTCGTGTCTTTCGCGGCTACGCGGAGTGCGGGCCGCGTGCGCATGTGACCAGTAGCATCCGCCTATAACAGAGAATAATGACAAACAGAAAGGGATTTGCCTGAATTTTCCGAACCGTCGGTTGGTCCGCCCCGGCGTTGCCGTATGGGCTAGGGACCAGGTTCACCGGCAAATCCCTTTCATCGGGAAGTGTTCCGTCGGCATTATTCCTTCATATCCTCCGCCGGGGTTTACCTGCGGCTGCCAGGGGAGCACCCGCGGTCCTCTGCCATGTATGTCTGGGAAGCGGGGGCCTTCCCTGACGTGCATGACCTTTCCCTTGTTCTAGAGATAAGGCCGCGCGTGGGGGCGTCAAGCGCGGTGGGTGGCGGTTGGCGTTATTTTGTGAGGTGGGATTGGAGGGGCGAACCCAGCCGAACTGGACTGGGCGGGCAGCGAGCGGCGCAGGGCAGGCAAGCTGCCCCTGCCCGCCGCACCCGCCGAAAAAACAGTTGACGCACGGCCTTTCCGTTGGCTATTGAATCGCTCCGCGCCACTGGCGCGCCAGCGCGTCCCCATCGTCTAGCCGGCCCAGGACAACGGCCTTTCACGCCGTCGACAGGGGTTCAAATCCCCTTGGGGACGCCAAATTTCAAGAGCCACCAGGAAAATTTCCGGTGGCTCTTTTTGCGTCTGGTGTCGTCGGTGGGTATCGTCAGGAAAGCCGGTACCACACTCCACGGCCTTTGCCCTGCATGGCAAGCTGACCGCTTTCCACCAGCCTGCGGAAGTGTTCCTTCAGGGTGTTCCGGCTGGCCCCGGTCAGGATGGTCATTTCCTTCAGCGTCACCCGGCCATGCGCGCGGGCATGGTCCATGATGCGCAGGGAAAGTTCCGGCAGGGCCGCCAGCAGGATGCGTTCCCGCTCCACCTTCCGTTCCAGCCGCTGCATCTGCTGGTGCAGGGCACGCAGAAAGAACAGCAGCCAGGGCTGCCAGTCGGGCGTTTCGGTGCGGATGGTCACCTGCGTCTGGCGCAGGGTCAGATAGTAGCCTTCCCTGTTGTTCTCGATGACGCTTTCCAGCGAACTGTACGGCGTGTAGCCGTACCCACAGCGCAGCAGCAGAAGCGTGGCAGGATGCGCGACAGGCGACCGTTGCCGTCCTGAAAGGGATGGATGCCCAGGAAGGCCACGGTGAAGATGCCGATGACCAGCAGCGGGTGCAGGCTTCTGGTTTCCAGCGTGGCGTTGGTCCATTCGATCAGTTCGCGCATCAGGCGCGGCGTGTCGAAGGGCGCTGCGGTTTCGAAGACTATGCCGATCTGCCGTCCCTCCCCGTCGAAGGCCGCCACGTTGTTGGGCGCGGTCTTGTACCCGCCCCGATGCGCTCGTCCTTGTGGCTGTGGCGCAGCAGGTTCCGGTGCAGTTGTCGGATGTGGTTTTCCGTCAGGGTGATGTGCTCCCATGCCTGAAAGACCTGTTCCATGGTCTGCGCGTAGCCAGCCACTTCTTCCTCGTCGCACGTGGTGAAGGCATGGTCGGAAAGGTGCTCCAGCAGCCGTTCCACCTCGCTGTCGGACAGCCTGCTGCCCTCGATGCGGGTGGATGATCCCACGCTTTCAATGGTGGCCACCCGGCGCAGGGCGGAAAGGCGTTCGGGCGCAAGGGTTCCCAGTGCCTTCCAGGCCCCCTTGAACTCATCGATTTCCGCGATCAGGCCAAGAAATTCCGGCGTGATGCGCAAGGTGGAGGTGGTGATCATGTCCGTACGCTCATCCGAAAACATCCGATTCGTCAATCCATAAATGCATCCGTTTTCATCCGATTGTGAGCGGCGACGAGTCGTTTGCGCCACTGCCCGTGTACGGTCCGCGTTGATTGGGAATGGTTGATGATACTTCTTGCCCGCCCGGGGAGTGCGGGTACACAATGCAGGAATTGGGGCGTCTTTCCCTGTGCCCCCCTGCATGCCGTGCCGCCGAGAGGTTGTTTGATGTCCCGCAGGTTGTCCCTGTTCCTTTTTTGCATCCTCCTGCTTGCAGTGCAGTTGGCCGGGGCATTTCCCGCCGTCTGCCTTGCCGATTCCAGCCCCGCAGACGTCCGGTTCACCCCGGCGGAGCAGCGCTTCATCCGTGAGTCCGGCCCCGTCGCCCTGTGCGTGGACCCGGACTGGCCGCCCTTCGAGCAGGTGGAGGCGCGCACCGGCCAGCCGCGTCACGTGGGCATTGCCGCCGACATCATCGCGCTGGTGGCGCAACGCACCGGCCTGTCCTTCGAGCTGGTGCCCACGGCCACATGGGATGAAAGCATCGCCGCCGCCCGGGCGGGCCGTTGCCAGGCGCTCAGCTTTCTGAACCAGACCCCGCAGCGCGAGGCGTGGCTGGGCTTCACCGATCCCCTGCTGATCGACCCCAACGTGTTCATCACCCGCACGGAACACCCGGCCATCACCGACCCGGCGGCGCTGGAGGACGCGACCATCGTGTTCCCCAGAGGCACGGCCATGGAGGAGCTGATCCGCAAGGATTACCCCAACCTGAGGGTGCTGGTGACGGAGTCGGAGGCCGATGCCATCCGCATGGTCGAGGAACGCAAGGCCGACATGACCATGCGTTCGCTCATCGTGGCGGCCTACACCATCCGCCAGCAGGGGCTGTTCAACCTGAAGATCGCGGGCAGGCTGCCGGAATACGAAAACAAGCTGCGCATGGGCGTGGTGCGGAACGATCCCCTGCTGCGCACCGTGCTGAACCGGGGCATCCGTTCGCTGACGCTCGAGGAGCGCCAGCAGATCGTCAACCGGCACGTGCCCATCACCGCCCAGACCTCCGTGGATTACTGGCTGGTGGCCCGCGTGGCCGGGTTTTTCGCGCTGCTGGCCGGGGTGGTGCTGTGGTACAACCGCAGGCTCAAGCGCATGAACGCGGTGCTGGAACGATTGGCCCGCACCGACCCGCTTACCGACCTGCCCAACCGCAGCCGTCTGAACGAACTGTTCCGGCGCGAGGTGGAGCGGGCCCAACGCTATCGGCGACCGTTTTCCATCGCCATTCTGGACATTGACCACTTCAAGCGCGTCAACGACGAACACGGTCACCTCGCGGGCGACAGGACCTTGCAGATATTCGCCCGGACAGTGCGCGACCATGTGCGTTCAACGGATACGGTGGGCCGCTGGGGCGGCGAGGAGTTTCTGGTGCTCTGCCCGGAAACCACGGCGGAAGAGGCCGCGCAACTGGCCGAACGGCTGCGGGGGGCGTTGCGCGCCACGCAGTTCGAGGGTGGGCGCACCCACACGCTCAGCGCCGGTGTGGCAGCCTTCCGCGCAGGCGACAGCGTGGACACGCTGCTGCACAGGGCGGATATCGCCCTGTACCGGGCCAAGAACGGCGGGCGCGACCGGGTGGAGGTGGAATAGCCCCCCTTGCGCGGAGTATGGAGCGGGCCCGCGCGTTATGCCCGGAATTCCGCGTGCGAGGGCAGCAGTGGGGCAAGCCCGGTCATGAACCGGTCCAGCGCCAGGGTGATGCGGCGCGAGGCGTGGTCGTCGCCGGGGGCCGCGCAGGCCGCCGACATGGCCGCGTGATGCGCGTCATCATCCAGAAGGGCCGCCGTCTCTCGCAGAATGGCGGCCTTGTCCGTTCCCACCAGCCGGGCGCGTCCGGCGCGCACCGCGTCGGGCAGAT
>NZ_VSMK01000058.1 GCF_011682075.1 Nitratidesulfovibrio liaohensis | reverse complement strand
AACCGCCGCCTGCCCGGCTTCACCGCCGACCCGCGCCGTGTGCCTGCCCGCTGGGCGCAGGTGCTGGCCGCGTTGCGCCCCCGGCTGACCTACGTGCCCTTTGCCTGGCACGGAGGCTGCGGGGCGCTGTGCCATGATGACGAAGCCCGCTGCAACGTCGAGGTGCGTTTTCTGGCGGAGCCTGCGACTCCCTCCAATGCCCCAGGTGCCCAAGACACCCAAGACGACCGTGACAGCCATGGTGACAGGATAACCACCAGCCCCGGCGCCGCCCTTGCGGTTACCCGGCTGCATGCCCCGCAACCCGACGAAGCCGCCCTGCTGGAAGCCGCGTCGGTGCTGACCACCCTGCGCCTGCACCCCCGACACGAGGCGGTGCCCTTCCGGCTGCACGATCTGGAATTTTCCGCGCCTGCAGGGTTTGCCCTGCGCGACTTCACCTTTCGACCGGGGCTGTGCGCCCTGTACTTTCGCCGGGGGGCGGACACCCTGTCCGTGGAGCGGCTTTCACCCGCCAACGTGGTGTTGCAGGGGCTGCCCCTGCGCCATTGGGTCGCACGCCGGGCCGGGCTGGACACGCGCGAGGTGCACGCCCGCGCGCCACACTCCCCCCCCCACAACGCCCGCGAATCGGCCTTCTGGCAGCGCATTGCACGCCGCCCGCTGTTCGGCTCCCTGCCGGTGCTGCGCGGCCTGTCGCGCGGCGCCATCCACGAGGAAGGCGCGGCATGGCTCGTGGGGGATGAAAACAAGCTGATGGCGGTCTGCCTGTGCAGCACCGGAAGCCCAGCCCCAGACACCATGGCCGCCCTGTGCGCCAGCCTGCGCGTCATCGAGACGGACTGACGCACCATCACCCTGTCCCCGTTGCGGCATCCTGCCGTCAGGCACTCGATCCTCGCTGCGTAAAAATGCTGCGGCGGCACACAGGGTTCCCCCTGCCTGCCGCCGCAGTATGCGGCATTGCCACGCCATCTCGGTCCTGTTGTGCTCAGTCCGGCCTCCCCCTGTCCCGCCGCTGCACCAGTCCTGCCCGCACGTGTCCTGCCCGCACGTGTCCTGCCCGCACGTGTCCGGCCCGCCTGTTTCTGATCCGCAATCATCCAGCCGTGCTAATAGACCTTCCGCGTGGAAAATCCCGTACCCAGCACGTTGAAGGTGTTCTCCACGATCATGAAGGCGTTGGGATCATGCCGGAATACCGTTTCTTCCAGGCGCTTCAGCTGGTAGTTCTGCACCACGGTCATCAACACCTGCTTGTCACGACCCGTGAAGGCTCCCTTTCCTTGCAGGAAGGTGGCACCACGGTGCAGGTGCTGCAATATTTCCGCGGCGATGCATTCCGAACATTCGGAAATGATGAACACCATCTTGCGCTGGTTGAACAGCGAATGCACATAGTCCATCACCTGCGAATAGGTGTACACGAGGATGACGGAATAGAGCACCATGTCCACGTCCAGCGTGGCCAGACCGACCATGAACAGCAGGAAATTGTAGAGAAAACTCACCTGCCCAACGCGCATGCCCCAGCGTTGGTGCAGGATGATGGCGATGATGGTCATGCCGCCTTCGCTGCCCAGCGAGCGCAACACGATGCCAAGGCCCGCCCCGCACACGGTGCCCGCCGCCACCGCAGCCAACAGCGGGTTGGCGATGTGTGCCTGCCAGGTGATGAACTGCGCGGCGATGGTGGTCACCGCCGTGCCGTACAGGCTGTACAGGAAGAAGCGACGGCTGACGAACAACCAGCCCAGCACGAAGATGGGCAGGTTGAGCAGCAGGTACCACATGGCGGGCGACAGCACGCCCGTGGCATAGTAGATGTAGATGCCCGTGCCGAAGATGCCGCCGGAAATGAACCCGTGCGGCACGGCAATGGCGTTCATGCCCAGCGAGAACAGCACTCCCCCGATGGTCAGCAGCGCCAGGTTCCACCACACGGTCATGCTGACGTTGCGCAATTCCTTTTCGAACATGCGTTTCCCCTGTTGTTGTCCGCCAGCACCGGGACAAGGCGCGTCCCTGCTGGCCATGAGACGACGCGCTGTTGACCATCCTACCACCGCCCTGCCCGCCCGGACAGTCCCGCCATGGCGGCCCTGCACTGGGGGTCACGGGCAACCGGAAGGATTCCGCACGGTTCTTGCCGCCGGGCACCCGCCGGGTGGTTGTGCTCCGACCGAAAACAGGTATAGAATGGTTCCAACAGGATACCTAGTTCATCAACGCCATCGTCCGCCACGCAGGAGGATTCACCCAATGCTCATTCGCGAATGGATGACCCAGGATGTCATCACCGTAACGCCCGATACGTCAATGATGAAGGCCTCCAAGATCCTCAAGGAAAACCGCATCCGCCGCCTGCCCGTGGTGGATGCCGAAGGCCGCCTCATCGGCATCGTCTCCGACCGGGACATCAAGGAAGCCTCCCCCTCCAAGGCCACCACGCTCGACATGCACGAGCTGTACTATCTGCTTTCCGAAATCAAGGTCAAAGACATCATGACGCGCGACCCGTTCACGGTGCGTGCCGACGACACGGTGGAAACCGTGGCACTGAACATGATCGAAAAGCGCATCGGCGGCCTGCCCGTCATCGACGACGCGGGCAAGCTGGTGGGCATCATTTCCGACAGCGACGTGTTCAAGGTGCTCATCACCATCACCGGGGTGCGCCACGGCGGCGTGCAGTTCGCCTTTGAGCTGGAGAACACCCCCGGCACGCTGAAGCCCATCGTGGACACCCTGCGCGAGCACAATGCGCGCATCATCTCCATCCTCACCTCCATGGACGATTCCAGCGGCCCCACCCGCCGGGTGTACATCCGCATCCTGCCCATGGACCGCGCCGAGGAAAACCGCATCATCGAGGCCGTAAAGAGCCGCTTTTCGCTGATGTACTGGGCGCGCGACAACGTGCACCCCGCCTAGCCACGCCACCCAGGCGGCCTGGTCGCCACGACCATACCGGCCAGACAGCATCGCAGTCCACAACGGCCCGCCCCGCACGGTAGCACCGCGCAGGGCGGGCCGATCGTGTTGCTGCAACACCTTGACCGCAAGCGCCGACCGGGGTCGGCAAAGGCCAGTACAAGGGAATTCGCACTCCTCTGGCGTTGGCGGTATCCAGTTGTTCCTGCTCTGGGGGGGGGCATGCCCCGACTACCTCTCGCGACGACAGGCGCAAAAAAACCGGGGGCCTTGCGGCCCCCGGCGGGGTGTGCGGTATCAGGCAGAATAAGGCCTAGAAGTCGTAGACGAAGTTGAAGACCAGCTTCTTCGCGTCGGCGAAGTCGTCGGTGCCCCAGGTGTCTTCGTCCATGTCAAGCTTGATGTAACCCATTTCGACCACGAGCTTGAGGTTCTCGTAGATCTGGTAGGTGGTGTCGAAGTTGACTTCGATGGCGCTGTCTTCGTCAGTCAGGAAGGTGTAGGTCTGGCCGGGGGCAAACGCGGCGCCCACGGTGGGATTCTTCTTGATGACGTCGGCGTCGTTGGTGCCCTTCATGTACACCACGCGCAGCACGTGCGACAGGTTTTCCATGAAGGAGATGTCAGCAAACTGCAGGCCCACGGCCCAGGTGCCAGCGCCGTTCAGGCCGAAGTAGGTGTCCTGACGGTACACGGAACCGGGGAAGCCGAAGCTGGTCACGCCCCAACCGGTGGGGGAGACGGAGGGCATGCGTTCGGAACCGTTGTCCAGATCGTCGTCTTCACCGGAACCGTACCAGGCCAGGATGCCGGGGGTGACCATGTCGAGCTTGTACTCGGCCAGGGCAGCCACGATCCAGCCAGCGCGTTCGGCGGAGTCGGCGTCGTCAGCGGTCTTGGAACCGTACACGGCGTCCATCTTCAGAGAGAAGGGAGCGAAGTAGCTCATTTCGAAAGCAGCACCGGCCCACCACGCGTCGTAGGTTTCGGAACGGCTGTCGATGGCGTTGTTGGCGAATTCAGACATGCTCATCATGCCCGACTTGAACTCGGTGCCAGCGTTGGGAGCGGTGCCAGGATCAACATCCTTGCCCACGGACGCGTACACGCCATAGGGGGTGATCTTGAAGCCGTCCAGGGTCACGGGCACGGCCAGGGCGAACATGTCGACTTCGTCGAACTTGTTCTGGCCGCTGGTTTCGCCAGAGGTGGAGGAGTCGAACGGACGCGCCCACAGGGCAGTCACGCCCACGTTGTCGTTGATGGCGTAGCTCAGCGTAAGGCCAGCAACGTCATCGTCGAACACCATGGAGGAGGGGGCAACGGCACCGGGCAGGGACAGACCCTGGATACCCATGCGGACCTTCAGGTCGGTGTTGGGCACGATCCAGTCGATGTACGAACGACGCACTTCAACGGACTTGCCGTCGGCGCCGAGAGCGCCGTCCTTGTTACCCCAAACCGTGTTGCCCATTTCGAAGAACACGACGCCCTTCAGGGCTTCGCTGGCAACCACGTCGATCTGGGTGCGCAGGCGCTGGCTGGCGGAGAAGTCGTCGCCGTGGTCCTTCTGGTAGTCACCACCGTCGAGCCACGAGAAATCGAAAGCCCACTGGCCCTTGGCCTTGATGTCGGCGGCCTGCGCGCCCGTGAAGGCGCCCAGCACCAGCGCGAAGGCCAGCATCAGGGTAGCAAAACGTTTCATGGAGTTTCCTTCCTTCTTTGCTGTTGGAGTTGCCTGAAACCACCCCCACTCTCTAGCCGAAGTTTAAATTTTTGGCAACAATCGTGCGACGGGCGCGTTTAGCCTGCTGTCCGGTTAATTTCTTGTACGACAAAAATGGCAAGCACCCAGGAGCGTGCCCGGCAGGAGCAGTGCGGCACGACCGGCCGGATTAGCCTTTCCATTCCCGGCTGGGGGTTCCCCGCACCCTGATCGTTGACAACCCACAACAAACCGCCCTTCATTTCCAAGCATGCCCGCAAAAACAAAGGGGGGAGGCCGTCAGGCCTCCCCCGCAGATTGCGTCAGGAACGTTGCGCTTTAGAAGCTGTACTTCAGGTTGAAGCCGAGCTTCCAGGCGTCGTCGAATTCCTTGTTGTTCCAGGTGTCTTCATCAAGGTCAGCCTTGATGTAGCCCATTTCGACCATCAGGTCGAGGTTGTCGTAGATCTTGTAGAAGTGATCGAAGTTCACTTCCCAAGCGTGGTCCTTTTCGGTCATGTACAGGCCGTTGCCGGACTGCACGGGCGAGGTCAGGCTGGCGTTCTTGACCATATCTTCGTTGTTGGTACCGGTCATGTACACCACGCGAATGGTGTGCTTCAGGTTTTCAACGAAGGAGATGTCGGCCAGCTGCAGGCCAACGCCCCACATGCCGGTGCCGCTGACGGACACGAGCGAGTCGGTGGCGATGGGCGCGCCGGGCTTGTCCATGCCGAAGGAGGTGGGACCGAAGTCGGGCGAAACGTAGGGCATGCGCTCGGAACCGTTGGTGGCGTCGTCGTCATCACCAGAGGCGTACCAGGCGAAGATGCCGGGGGTAACCATGTCCATCTTGTAGTCGATGGCACCGATCACCAACCAGCCGGAGCGATCCATTTCGATGTTGCCGATTTCGTCGCCGTCAACGGAGCCGTACATCGCGTCAAGCTTGAACGACAGGGGGGCGAACATGGACAGTTCGAAGGAAGAACCAACCCACCAGGCATTGGAGTCGTTGCCGAAGGTCTGGGCGGCAGGAGCGTTGATCGGACGCAGGCCGTAAGCGGCCTGCTTCCAGGAAGCGCCGTTGTAATCGCTGGAAGAGCCGTCCACGTCCTTGCCGAGGGCGCCGTACATGGCCCAGGGGGTGATCTTGGCACCATCAAGGGTCACGGGCAGCACGACACCGAACAGGTCGAGTTCGTCCTGCAGGTTCTTGCCGCTGGTTTCACCGGAGGTGGAGGTGTCGTACGGACGCGCCCAGAAGGCGGTGGCGGCGAACATGTCATTGAACTTGTAGGTCATGGTCAGGGCAGCCACGTCGTCGTCGAGCACCGGCGAACCGGCCACGGCGCCGGGCAGGGCCAGGCCCTGGATGCCCATGCGGACCATCAGGTCGGTGTTGGGCACGGCCCAGTCGATGTACGAACGCTTCACTTCAACGGACTTGCCGTCGGCACCGAGAGCGCCGTCCTTGTTGCCCCACACGGTGTCGCCCATTTCGAAGTACACCACGCCGCGCAGGTTTTCGCTGGCGATGATGTCGATCTGGGTGCGCAGGCGCTGCTTGGCACCGAAGGTGTCTTCCTTGGCGCCGTTATTGTCCTGGCCCTGGAAATCAGGGTTGTCCAGGAACTCAAAGCTGAAGTCCCACTGGCCTTTCGCCTTGATGTCGGCGGCCGAGGCGCCGGCAACGGAGCCGAGCACCAGCATGGCGGCGAGCATCAGAGTAACGATGCGCTTCATTGTTTTCCCTTCCTTCCTTTGCGGTTCGAGTACAATGTTCCTGACGCGGGAACACAAGGTTCGGAGTGCAAATTACTCCACCCGGAAGACCTTGGCAAGAGCCGTTGTAAAATTTTTTTTACGGTAGAGGATTTTGGTCCGGCCCCGCCAAAAACCGCCACCCGACCCGGCCACACCCCGTCCGCCCTTGACGCACGCGGCCCCGATGGAGGAGAGGAGGAAGATCGGAACACGGCGGCACGCCCCCCCCGTTCCCTCTTGTGTATGGTCCGCCACCTGAACGTCACGCTTTTGACACATGGCACCGCCCCGGCGTGCCGCCCCACTTCCGCATGCAAAAGCCCGTCATGTCGAGCATTCCCGATACTCCCGGCGTCTACCTGTACAAGGACGCCGCCGGGCGCATCCTGTACGTGGGCAAGGCCAAGCACCTGCGCAAGCGCATCGCGTCCTATTTCCGCGAGGCTGCCGAAGGCACCCCGCCGCCGCAAACACCCAAGACGCTGGCCATGCTGCGCCAGGCCGAACGGCTGGACACCCTCAGCACCACCACCGAGAAGGAGGCGCTGCTGCTGGAGGCCAGCCTGATCAAGAAGCACCGGCCCCGCTACAACATCGTGCTGCGCGACGACAAGCAGTACGTGCTCTTTCGCCTGCAAAAGAAGCATCCCTACCCGCGCCTGGACATCGTGCGCGCCGTGCGCCGCGACGGCGCCCAGTACTACGGCCCGTTCACCTCCGCCGGCGCGGCCCGCGCCACGTGGAAGGCCGTCCACCGCGCCTTTCCCCTGCGCCGCTGCACGGACCGGGCGCTGGAAAACCGGGTGCGCCCCTGCCTGTATCATTTCATAGGGCAGTGCCTTGCCCCGTGCGTGTTCGACGTACCTCAGGACGAGTACGCCGCGTTGGTGCAGCGGGTGGAAATGCTGCTCTCGGGCCGCTCGGGCGAACTGGTGGGGCAATTGCGCGCGGAGATGGAAACCGCCTCCGAGGCGCTGGAATTCGAACGGGCCGCCGAACTGCGCGACCAGATCCGCGCCGTGGAGCGCACCGTGGAACGCCAGGCCGCCGTACTGCCGGGCGGGGGCGACCTGGACGTGGTGGGCATTGTGGACACCGGCGGCGGGCTTGGCCTTGGCGTGCTGTTCGTGCGGCAGGGCGCGGTGCTGGATGGCCGGGCCTTCCTGTGGCCGGGCCTTGGCTTCGAGGAAGCCCCGGAACTGCTGCTGAGCTTCCTGGGGCAGTTCTACGGCCCTCATTCGGCCATTCCCGCGCGCATCGTGGTGCCGTGGCTGCCCGTGACGGTGGACGCGGACGGCTTCGACGATTCCGGCGACGCCACCGTGCCGGACGAACAGGTAACGCATGATGGGCCGTCCCTGCCCGCCACCTCTGGCATGCTCGTTCCTCAGGCCGTCACGGACATGAGCCTGCGGGCCATAGAGGAAACCCTGGCCGACCTGCGCGGCGGGCCGGTGCGCATCGTGGCGCCCCGCTCGCCCGAAGAGAACCGGTTGGTGGACATGGCCGCCGCCAACGCCCGCGAGCATGCCCGCCGCGAGACGGAAGCCCCCCTGCCCGACCTGCT
>NZ_VSMK01000057.1 GCF_011682075.1 Nitratidesulfovibrio liaohensis | reverse complement strand
AGGCCGCGCAGCGCGGCCCAGTCCATGACCGCCCCGTGACCGCCGCCGCTGGTGCCCGCATCCAGCAGAAAACAGCGCACGTGCGGGGCAAGCACGGCCAGTTCGGCGTGCAGCGAAGCGCGGTCGGCCCCTGCGTTCAGGCCCGCCGCATCCACATGACGCTGCGGCCATGCCACGCGGATGACCCGTTCCGGCCCCACCCGGTCGCAGAAGGCGGCGTCCTGCCCGCCGTGCAACTGGGCAAAGTCCAGCCGGGCCGCGTCCATGACGGCCAGCACCTCGCCGGCGGACTGCTTCACGAACACCCCCACCCGCGCCATGCCGTGGCTGTGCAGCCCGGCGGCCACGGCGGGCGTTACCCCGCGCGGGCTGGCCGGGTGAAAGATGAACCCGCACAGGTCCACCCCGGCCTCCGCGCAGGCGTCCGCATCCTGCTGCCGGGTCAGGCCGCAGACCTTCACCAGCAGGCGGGAGGGGGCGTCGAACAGGGCGGATGATCTCATCGAGTTCCTTCGCTTTTGCCGCAATCTGGCACGACAGGATTTTCGTTCTCCGGCAAGGAAGGCGAGCCCGACGCGCAGGGAGCGTACTCCGACCGTACGTGACCGGAGCAGGCGGCGCAGCCTGACGCAGCCGGAGGACGAAAGGACGGAGTGCCCTCGCGCCCCAGAAGGCGCATCAGTGAGCCTTTGAGGTCGCCGCCATCCATGAGCGCAGTGCCCACCAATGCCGCGTCATACCCGGCAGCGGCGGCTTCCGCCAGATGGCGGTTCTCGCTGATGCCGCTGGCCGCTATCCACACCTCGCCGGGGGCGCGCAGCGGCCCCAGCCGCAGGCAGGCGGTGCGGTCCACGGCAAGGGTTTCCAGATCGCGGTTGTTCACCTGGATGACCCGTGCGCCGGATTCACGCGCCAGCGCCAGATCCGCCTCGTCGAAGATCTCCACCACGGCGTGCATGCCGTGCGTTTCGGCCTGCTCGCGCAGGTCGCGCAGGGTGCGCGCATCGGGCGTCAGCCGTACGATCAGCAGCAGCGCCGCCGCCGGAGTGGCCGCCGTGGCCGCCACCTGCAACGGGTCCATGATGAAGTCCTTGCGCAGCAGAGGGACATCGGGATTCACCCCGGCCATGCGGCCAAGGTAGGCCAGGTCGCCGCCGAAGTACTGCTCCTCGGTCAGCACCGAGATGGCCGTGGCCCCTGCGTCAGTGTAGGCCAAGGCGGCGTCCTCGGGCGACACGCCCGTCTCGATGACCCCGCGCGAGGGCGAGGCGCGCTTGTACTCCGCGATGACCGCCACCGGCGCATCGGGGTATCCGGTGCAGTCCCGCAGCGCCCGCAGGAAGTCGGGGCGCGGTGTGCCGCCACCTGTCCCAGCAGCCAACGGCGCGGGCAACCCGCCAGCCTCGGCCAGCTTGCGCAGCCGGTCCAGTTCCGGCTGCTTGGCAATGCGGAAACGATCAAGCATGCAGCACCTTCCCCCCTGCCCCGGCGGCCAAAGCCAGCCGCGCGGCGGCCATGGCGTCGGGCAGGGCCAGCCCCGGCTCCAGCAGATGCAGGGCCATGCCCACGTTCAGCACCAGCATGTCGCGCATGGGGGCGGGGCCGCCGCCGGACAGCAGTTCGCGCAACACGCGCACGGCGGTGTCGCGGTCGGGCACGGCCAGTTCCTCCGGGGTGCACGGCGCGATGCCGTAGTCCGCCGGGTCCACGCTGATTTCCGTCAGCGTGCCGCGCCCTTCGCCGTCGCCCTCCAGCAGCATGATGCGGGCGGGGCCCATGGGCGTCAGCTCGTCGTAGCCGCCCGCGCCATGCACCACCGCCGCCCGGCGCACGCCGGTCAACAGCAGGGTGCGGGCCATCAGGGGCAGCAGTTCGGCGCGGGCCACCCCCAGCAGCATGTGGCTGGGCCGGGCCGGGTTGAGCAGCGGCCCCAGCAGGTTGAACAGGGTGCGCACGCCCAGTTCGCGCCGGATGGGCATGACGTTGCGGAACGCCGGGTGAAAGCGCGGCGCGAACAGGAAGGCGAAGTTGCGCTGCGCCACCAGCCTGCGCACGTCCTCCGGATCCAGTTCCAGCGGCAGGCCCAGGCCCTCCACCGCGTCCGCCGCCCCGCACGAGGACGACACCGCGCGGTTGCCGTGCTTGACCACCCGGTGCCCCATGCCCGCCAGCGTCAGCGCCGTGGCCGTGGAGCAGTTGAACGACGAGCGGCCATCGCCGCCGGTGCCCACGATGTCGATGGTGGGACCGTCGATGCCGGTCACCCGCACGGCGCGGGCCAGCGCGGCGCGCACCGCCTCGGTGAGTTCCTGCGGTGTCTCGCCCTTCATGCGCAGGCCCATCAGGAACGAACCCGCCTGCGCGCAGGTCATCTCGCCGTCCATCAGGCGCGAGAACCCGGCCTCTGCCAGTTCCGGGGCAAGGTCCATGCCCGTGGCCAGTGTTTCCAGTATGGTAGACGTTGCGGTCTGCATTTGCTGTCTCCTTCAGGAGTTCTTTGTCGGATGGTCCTTCCGGGGAGGGGGCCCTTTTGGAAAAGGGTCTCCCTCCCCGGACCCCTCCCCCCAAAAACTTTCCATCGGGCTTCGTGCCCTGATGCATCGTTTCTGTTCAGGCCCTGCCCCCCATGAAAAGTTTTGGGGGGATGGGGTGGGGGTCCGGGGGCGGGGAAGGGAGACCTTTTTCAAAAGGTCCCCTTCCTCGCCCCCGACTCCTCTTTCACGCAACACCCGTGGCCTTCCCCGCCACCTGGGCGGGAAAGTTGGCGAGCATGCGCACGCCGTCGGGGGTCAGCACGGATTCGGGGTGAAACTGCACGCCCACCCACGGGCGGTCGGTGTAGCGCAGGGCCATCACCTCGCCTTCGGGGGCGCGGGCGGTGACGGCCAGCAGGTCAGGGCGTTCCTCGGCGTGCACGATGAGCGAGTGGTAGCGGCCCACCTGCATGGGGCTGGGCACGCCGTGGAACAGGCCCTGCCCGTCGTGGGTGATGTCCGAGGTCTTGCCGTGCATGATGCGCGGGCCCACATCCACTGTGGCCCCGGCGAACAGGCCCAGCACCTGATGCCCCAGACACACGCCCAGCACGGGCACGGTGTGCGGCAGGCGTGACAGGAAATCGAGGCAGAAGCCCGCGTTGCGGGGGTGGCTGGGGCCGGGCGAGATGCACACCATCGAAAGCTTCGGGTCTTCGGCCATGGCGGGCACGGCGGGGTCGTCGTTGCGGACCACCACCGGATGCAGCCCAAGGCCGTAGAACGCCTGCACCAGATTGAAGGTGAACGAGTCGTAGTTATCGATTAACAGGAACATATTCCCCTCCGGTAACGGCGGCGCGGATGACGGCGGCCTTGTTGTTGCACTCCTTCCATTCCATCTCGGGCACGGAATCGAACACGATGCCCGCACCGGCCTGCCAGTGCACCTGCCCGTCGCGCACCCACAGGGAACGGATGGTGATGCCGGTGTCCAGATTCACGCTGCCCCGGTCCAGCCCCAGCCAGCCAATGGCCCCGGCGTAGGGACCGCGCGCCAGGCCTTCCGCCTCGGAGATAATTTCCATGGCCCGCACCTTGGGCGCGCCGCTGACGGTGCCCGCCGGGAAGGTGGCGGCCAGCACGTCCAGCGCGTCGCGGCCCGGTTCGATCTGCGCGGTGACGCGCGAGGTCAGGTGCATGACGTGCGAGAACTTTTCCACGTCCATGAACCGCTCCACCTGCACGGTGCCCGGCGCGGCGATGCGGCCAAGGTCGTTGCGGCCAAGGTCCACCAGCATGACGTGCTCTGCGCGTTCCTTGGGGTCTTCCAGCAGTTCCTGCGCCAGGGCGGTGTCGTGGGCGTCGTCCGTGCCGCGCGGGCGGGTGCCCGCAATGGGGCTGACCTGCAGCTTGTCGGCCCGACAGCGCACCATGACCTCCGGCGAGGACCCCAGCAGCGAGACGCCGGGCAGCCGCATGAAGAACATGTACGGCGATGGGTTGATGCGGCGCAGGCGGCGGTACAGGGTGAACGGGTCGCCGCTGAACGAGGCCTGGAAGCGGGTGGACAGCACCACCTGGATGGCCTCGCCCTGACGGATCATGTCCTTCACCCGGGCCACGGCGCGGGTGTACACGGCCTGTTCCGGCACGTTGACCACGGGACCCACTTCCGGCGGCTCCGGCGTGCGGTCCACCTGGCTGCGGTCCACCCTGGCCCCGGGCAGGTCGGTGAGCGAAAGCTGGCACAGCCGGTTGTACAGGTGGTCGAACAGCACCACGGTGCCGGGCAGGGCCAGGCAGGCTTCCGCCGACGAGGTCGGCAGCACCTTGGCCAGCTTGGGCTCGAACAGCCCGGACACGCCGTAGCCGAAGTAGCCGTACAGGGCGCGAGTGATGGGGGGCTGGTCGGCAAAGGCCGCGTCCGGCTCGATGCGCAGGGCGCGCATCACCGCGCGGGTACCCTCGATGAAGCTCATGCCGTCAAAGGCGCGCAGCGGGGCAAGGCGCGGGTCGCGCACGGCCACTTCCAGCTTGCCGTCGCGGCAGCCAAGGCGCAGCAGGAAGTTGAAGGCGATGACGCTGTACCGGCCCCAGCGGCCGTCCACTTCGGCGCTTTCCAGCAGGATGCCCTGCCCGGACCCCACCATGCCGAGAAACACGCTGATGGGGGTGTCCACGTCGGCCTCCAGCCAGCGGCCCGTCTGACGCAGCACGATCTCGCCGCCTTCGGGCAGCGGGGGGATCTCGTCTCCGGAACCGGTGGGGGCGCAAGGGCAGCCGTTGCCATTGGCCGGGTTGTGCGCGGTTTCCGGAGCCTGGAGAGCCTTCGCCGTTTCGGGGGCTTCGGCCTGTGCGGGCATTTCGGGCATTTCCATCTGGGTTCTCCTTCAAGTTCGGCGTGCCGTGAGTGGTGCATCGAAAACAAAAAGCCGCGCTCCCGGGGAGGGAGCGCGGCCTACTATTGCCTTGTCCGTTACTCTACTACTCGCGTGCAGCTATGACGGACGCACTCCTCCCCTTTCGGTGTGCGAACGCCACCACCACTGGGCGCGGTCTACCAGCACGTCCACATCGCCGGCGGCGGCGAAGTTGAGGAACGACAGGTAGCTGCGGACAGCGGTCTGGCTGTGGGGATTGGCTTCGAACATGCCTTCGAAGAGAGATGCGTCCTCGGTCAGCATCTTGCGCGCCGCGTCGAGGCGGCGGCGGAACGAGGGGGTGATGAAGGGGGTCAGCTCGTCGCGGTGGGCCAGCGTGGCAAGGTAGGCAACGCTGGTGATGAAATTGAGGCCCTGGATGCAGGCGGCGGCCTCGTCATGTTCGTCGGCGGTGGTACGGAAGGGCACGCAGCCCATGTCGGTGAACACGCGCTCGATGAGCGCCACGTCCGATTCGTGGGCCGCATCGCCGGGGGTTACGGCCACGCGCAGGTTCTCCGCAGGATCACCTGCGGGCGGCACCGGGCCGAACAGCGGATGGGTGCCCACCACGGGGCCAGCGTAGTGGCGCTCCATGACCTGCATGGGGCGCACCTTGACGGAGGTGATGTCGGCCAGCACCTGCATGCCGTTCAGCAGCGGGGCCACCTGGCGCAGCACCTCGTCCATGACTTCCACGGGCACGCACAACAGCACGGCGGCAGCCCCGTCCACGGCATGACGCAAGGCATCCTGCGTCAGCGGACGGTCCACGCCCCCCACCGCGTATCCCGCGGCGGAGAGCCTGTCGGCGAACAGGCGGCCCATGCGGCCCCCCGCGCCGACCAGCGCGATTTTCACTGCGTTCATGCGCGCACCTTTTCCCACTCGTTCCAGAAATGCGGGAACGACTTGGCCACGCAGGCCGGGTCGTCCAGAACCACATGTACCCCGGCGAAGCCCAGAAGCGCAAGGCTCATGGCCATGCGATGGTCGCCGTATGACAAAAATGGCATCACTTTTTCGTCAATAACCGGAGCCGGACCGCCACTGCGCAGCGAACCATGCACGATGAGGCCGTCGTCCAGTTCCTCCACCCGTACCCCGGCCTTGCGCAGTTCCGCTGCGGGGGCCGACAGTCGGTCGCATTCCTTGATGCGCAGGTGCGCCACGTTGCGGATGGTGGTCACGCCCTGGGCAAAGGCCGCCGTGGCCGCCACCGTGGGCACGAGGTCCGGGCAGTGACCCATGTCCACTTCCACCCCGGTCAGGCTGGACGGGGCCACCACCACGCCGTTGTCGGCCCGCTCGAAGCGCGCGCCCATGCGGCCCAGAATGTCCAGCATGGCCCGGTCGCCCTGCAACGAATCCACCCGCAAGCCCGCCACGCGCACCGGGCGCGGGCCCACGGCCCCCGCCGCCAGGAAGTACGAGGCGTTGGACCAGTCGCCCTCCACGCGGTAGTTGCCCGCGCGGTACACCCCCGGCGACACCACGAAGCGCACCAGGCCGGGACGTACTTCACGCAGCATTCTCCAGTCGTCGGCCTGCCACTTGCCGCGCGGGGTCTCGCGCGTTTCCACGCGAAAGCCGATGCCGAAGTCCTCCAGCGCCTGCAGGGTCAGGGCCACGTACGGCCACGACACCACCTTGTCGCCGGAAACCTCGATGGTCAGCCCGCTGGTAAGCGGCGCGGCCAGCAGCAGGCCCGACAGGTACTGGCTGGATTCGCCAAGGCCGATGGCCGTCGACCCGCCGGACATGCCGTCGGAATCGATGAGCAGCGGCGGGCAGCCTTCGCGGCCTTCATAGGTCACGCGCACCCCGCGCCCGCGCAGCACGTCCACCAGTTCGCCGATGGGCCGTTCGTGCATGCGCGGCGCGCCGTGAATGCGGAACTGGCCCTTGCCCGCCGCCAGCACCGCCGTCAGCAGGCGGCACGTGGTGCCCGATTCGTGCACGTCGCACGATACCGGCGCGTCAAACCCGCCCGCAGGCGTGCCCGCCACGCCCGACACCGCGAACCTGCCGTCGCCCTGGCGCTCGATCCGCGCGCCCGCAGCCCGCAGGATGTCCGCCGTGCGCTCTATGTCGCGGCTTTCCAGCACATGCTCCACCACCGAATCACCCGCCGCCAGCGCCGCCCCGATCAGCATGCGGTGCGACACCGACTTGGACGGCGGCGCCGCCACGATCACGGTTTCACGCTTGGTTTCCATAGAAATTCCTTTGGATATCTTTCGGGAGAGTTCCCGGGGAGGGGACCTTTTGCGGCAGCCGTTATGTAAGCGCTTGCGCGAACATTACGGATGGCGTCCGCAACGCGTAAAAAGGTCTCCCTCCCCGGACCCCTCCCCCAAAAACTTTCTAACAGGGGCAGACGCCTCATCTCACCCAACGCTCCCCAAGGCTATTCCCCTTGGGCATCCCAGAATCCGCTATTCCGCCGCCCACGTGAACCGCTACGGGCCGCAGTCTTTGCACGCTCCAGGATTTTCGTTCTCCGGCAAGGAAGATGAGCTTTTTGCGAAGGGAGCGTACTCTTCTCGTACGTGACCGGAGCAAAAAGTGAAATCTGACGCAGCCGGAGGGCGAAAGGACGGAGCGTGCGCGCCGCGTCAATCACCGCTCATATCCAGTTGCGGCCCGGCGGGGTAGCTCCCCAATATCCTGAGGGTATGACACAGCCTGCGCAGTTCGTGCACCACCCGGCCATAGTCCTCGTTGCCAAGGTCGCATTCCACGTCCACGAAAAACACGTATTTCCACTTTTCGCCGCGCAGGGGGCGCGACTCCAGCTTCTTCATGTTGATTCCCTCGCGGGCCAGCAGGTTCAGCACCTCTGCCAGCGCGCCGGGCCTGTCCGGCACAGAGAACAGCATGGAGGTCTTGTCCGTGCCGGGCTGGCCCGCCGGAGCGGGGCCGATGACCACGAAACGCGTCCAGTTGTCCGGCTGGTCCTCTATGCCGCGCGCCAGGATGTTCAGCCCCAGCAGCGACGCCAGGCTGCGGTGCCCGATGGCCGCCGCGCCCTTTTCGCCCACCACGCGGCGCGCGGCGGAGGCGGTGGAATCCGCCGGGATGATC
>NZ_VSMK01000056.1 GCF_011682075.1 Nitratidesulfovibrio liaohensis | reverse complement strand
GCACGTACGCCGGGGGGCGGGATCTGCCGGCCTGGCCGCCGCCAGACTGCCCGGCACCGACCGCGGCGCGGCGGCTGCGTGCGAACAGGGTGAACAGCCCGGCAACCAGCATTTCCATGGCCTGTTCGGGCGAACGTTCGCCGCTCTTGATGCCCAGTTCCGCCTCCAGCGCCAGGTCCCATATCCGGGCAAGCCCGGCATGGCCCAACTGGCGAGCCAACTGCTGCTTGGGTGGCAGCACCGAGGGGGGCAGACGCACCGGCTCGCCCGCCAGCAACTGCCACAGGATGCGCGTTTCGCGCAGCAGCATGCCCAGAAAGGGAAACAGCATGGAATCGCCGCCCAGGCGGTCGCGCAGCACCTGGCGCCACACGGTCATGGGGGCGTTGCCCGCTTGCAGTGCCCGCATGAAGGCAAAGATGTCGATGTCCGCCGTGTGGTCCACCAGCGCGGCCATGGCCGGGGTAACCTCTCCATCGCCCGCGGCCAGCGAGAGCTTTTCCAGTTCGGTGGCGATGGCGGTGGCGTCCGGCGGCAGGGCGGCGCAAACCGCCTCCAGTGCGCCGGGGGCAAAGCGGAGGGCGCGCGAGGCGGCATGCTGGCGCACGAAGGTGACCACGCCGCGTTCGTCCAGGCCGGGCGAGCGCCATATCCACTTCTGCGAATCCGCGAAGTCCAGGCAGCGCAGCTTGGCGATGTGGGCGGGCACCTTGGGCTGGCCCTTGTCGAAGGGCACTTCCAGGCACAGGAACGGCCACGCCAGCGGGTTGGGCTTTGCCAGGGCGGCGGAGATGCGTTTCCACGTTTCCGCAGGCAGGTTCTGGGCGTTGCGCACCAACAGGGCGCGCGGCGTGGCGAACAGCCCCTGGAGCGTCAGGTGTTCCCAGAAGGCGGGGGGCAGGGGCTCGTCGCCCCAGAAGGCCTGGCGGTCCCAGGTGGCGGGCGCGGAAGGGGGCAGCCCCCCCAACCCGGAGGACATGGCGGAATCGGCCCCGGCCCCGAGCGCAACGGGCGGGTGCGCGGCCAGCAGCGCGTCGATGCGGTCGCGGGTCAGACGGGCGTCGGGGCAGATGCAGATGGTGAAGCCGGGTCGGGTCATGCAGTCACCGTAGGGTTGCGGGGCGGCAACAAGAAGGCCCGAAGGGAACGCCTCCCCTCGGGCCGTTTATATCCGGGCCTTGGCCTGCGGTCTAGAAGCGCTGGCGCATCCTGTCCACCAGCCGCCGCACCAGTTCGATGCCCACCTTTTCGGCGGCGTCGCGCTCGTTGTAGGTGTCGTACGAGTCGTAGTACCCGACGAGTCCGGACTCCCAGACCACGGCGTTGGTGGCGCCGTCGTACACCGTGGCCTCTGCGGCCATGGATGCGGTGTACAACTGCGTCCTGTCGTCGGAGTCGCGCACGTCGCCGCGCAGGCGGAAGTAGTGCACCCGCAGCTTGACTTCATAGTCCGCGCGACCGTCGTCCTTCCATACCGCCAGGCTGCGTGCGCCGATTTCGTCACGCAGGGCGGAACGCAGCATGTACGGCAGCCAGGAGTACATGGTGGGGTTGTCCACGCTCTTGATCTTGAGGGTCTTGCTGCCGTCGCCGAAGATGCCGGTTTCCTCGCTGGTCAGGTGGTACCCCGCGCAGCCGGACAGTGCGGACAGGGCGGCCAGGGCGGCCAGCAGGGCCACGACCGAGAGCACGCACAGCATGCGCCGCGTCATGCGGGACAGGAAGCCGCCGTTGCGGCCCGCGTTGGGGCCAAGGTTCCTGAAGGACGCGGCGGCCATGGCTAACCGACCACCACGTTGACGAGCTTGCCGGGAATGACGACGACCTTGCGCACGGTGACATCCTCCAGATGGCGGGCCACGTTGGGTTCCGACAGGGCCGCAGCCTCTATGGCCTTGGCATCCGCCCCTGCGGGCACGCTGACGCGGCCGCGCAGCTTGCCGTTGATTTGGACCACGATGGTTTCCTCGTCACGGGCCAGGGCTTCCTCGCTCCACTGCGGCCACGGCTCGTCGGTGATGCGACCGGCGTTGCCTATGCTGGCCCACAGTTCCTCGGCGATGTGCGGGGTGATGGGCGAAAGCAGCGTGAGCACGGTGGCCACGGAGCTGGACAGCACCTTCCGTCCGCCCTCGTCGCCGGACAGTTCGTCCTTGGCCAGGTACAGGGCGTTGACCAGTTCCATCACCGCCGCGATGGCCGTGTTGAACTGGAACCTGTCGCTGATGTCCGCCCCGGCCTTGCGCACCGTGGCGTGTTCCTTGTTGCGCAGGTCCTTGCCCTGGGGCGTTGCGGCATCCGCCGCCGTGGCCGAACAGGCCTTCACCGGCATGAGCACGCCGGAAAGCTCCTCGGCCAGGCGCCAGATGCGCCCGATGAAGCGATAGGAACCCTCGATGCCCGAATCGCTCCAATCGAAGTCGCGTTCCGGCGGTGCGGCAAACAGGCAGAACAGGCGCACCGTGTCCGCCCCGTAGCGGGCGATCATTTCGGTGGGGTCCACCACGTTGCCCTTGGACTTGGACATCTTGGCCCCTTCCTTCAGCACCATGCCCTGGGTGAGCAGGTTGGCGAAGGGCTCGTCCAGGTCCATGTAACCGCAGTCGCGCAGGGCCTTCACGAAGAAGCGCGAGTAAAGCAGATGCAGGATGGCGTGCTCCACGCCGCCGATGTACTGGTCCACGGGCATCCAGTACTTGAGCGCGGCGGGGTCGAATGCGCCGTCATCCTTGCTGGCGCTGGTGTAGCGCGCGAAATACCACGAGGACTCCACGAAGGTGTCCATGGTGTCGGTTTCGCGGCGGGCCTTGCCCCCGCACTTGGGGCAGGCGCATTCCGCGAATTCGGGGGTGTCGGGCAGGGGCGAGCGGCCATCCTCGTGGGTGCGCACTTCCAGCGGCAGCAGCACGGGCAGGTTCTCGTCCTTTTCGGCCACCACGCCGCAGGCATCGCAGTACACCACGGGAATGGGTGCGCCCCAGTAACGCTGGCGCGAGATGTTCCAGTCGCGCAGGCGGTAGTTGACGGTGCGGCGGCCCTTGCCGGAGGTTTCCAGCGAATCGGCGATCTTCTGCTTGGCGGCCTCGTTGGGCAGGCCGTCGAATTCGCCGGAATTGACCAGCAGGCCCGCCTCGGTCCAGGCGGCCTGCATGGCGGCGGTGTCAAGCGCGTCGCCTTCCGGCTGGATGACCACCTGCATGGGCAGGTCGTACTTGCGGGCGAATTCGAAGTCGCGCTGGTCGTGCGCGGGCACGGCCATGACCGCGCCGGTGCCGTATTCGGCCAGCACGAAGTTGGCCACCCAGATGGGCATGCGGCGCCCGGTGAAGGGGTTCACGCAGTAGGCGCCGGTGAACACCCCTTCCTTCTCCAGGTCGTCCGACTGGCGCACGATGCGGTCCATGTTGCGGATGCGTTCCACGAAGGCGCGCACCGCCGGGGCCTCGGGCTTTCCGTCAATGAGCTGTTCCACCAGCGGATGTTCTGGGGCAAGGCTCATGAAGGTGGCGCCGAACACGGTGTCCTGCCGGGTGGTGAACACGGTGATGGAACCGTTATTGGCCGATCCGTCGGTCCCTTCCAGCGGGAACACGATTTCCGCGCCGATGGACTTGCCGATCCAGTTGCGCTGCATGCTCACCACGCGCTCGGGCCAGCCCGCCTCCAGCTTGTCGAGGTCGGCCAGCAGTTCTTCCGCGTAGTCGGTGATGCGCAGGAACCACTGGGTCAGGTTCTTCTGCTCCACGGCGGAATCGCAGCGCCAGCACAGCCCTTCGATGACCTGCTCGTTGGCGAGCACGGTGTGGCACTTGGGGCACCAGTTCTGCGGGGCCTGCTTGCGGTACACCAGGCCCTTTTCGAAGAACCGCAGGAAGAACTGCTGCTCCCAGCGGTAGTATTCGGGCGTGCAGGTGGCCAGCTCGCGCCGCCAGTCATACGAGTAGCCAAGGCGGCGCAACTGGGTGCGCATGTTGTCGATGTTGGAAAAGGTCCACTTGGCGGGATGGGTGCCGTGCTTGATGGCGGCGTTTTCCGCAGGCAGCCCGAAGGCGTCCCAGCCCATGGGGTGCAGCACGTTGAAGCCCTGCATGCGCTTGAAGCGCGCCACCACGTCGCCGATGGAGTAGTTGCGCACGTGCCCCATGTGGATGTTGCCCGAAGGGTAGGGGAACATCTCGAGCACGTAGTACTTGGGCTTGTCGGAGTGGTGGTCGCAGTGGAAGGCGCCGCTTTCTTCCCAGGTGCGCTGCCATTTGATTTCGATGGACTGGTGGTCGTATTTCATGCCGCGTTCGGGTTTCATGCCGCGATGGTCCTTGTGGGCTGGTCTTTGTGAGCTGGGCCGGGTGGACTGGTTCGGGTCCGCCTGCCGTGCCGTTGGTGGCCGGTGTCTGTTCCGGCCTCCGAAGGGGCCGATGTCCGGCGATATGTGATCCGGCATCCGACCCATTCTCTGGTCTGGCGGGCGCGCGCCCACCGGGAAGACCGAGGGCGCGAGCCCGTCAGACCGTAGCCTTTCGGACGCGCGCCTTCAAGTGCCAATTGCGCATTCGCGGGGTGATTCCGGGCGGTTAAGCGCCGCCGAACTCCCCGCCAGCACCGGGGCCTACTGCCCCTTGGGCGATAGTCGGCCCGATTCCACCGCGCGGGCCACCGCGTCGAGAATGCCGTTGATGAAACCGCGCGAGTTGTCGTCGCCGAACTGCTTGGAAAGCTCGATGGCCTCGTTCATGGCCACCTTGGCGGGCACGTCGTCGCGGAACAGCATTTCGTACACGGCGATGCGCAGCAGCGTCAGTTCCACGCGGCCCATGCGCTCCACGCGCCAGTTCTGCGAAAAGCCGGACACGGCCTCGTCCAGTTCGGCCTGGGTCTTCCACACGCCGTGGATGACTTCCCACGCGTAGCCCTGGGGGGCGGTGGCGGGGGCGTGCCGTTCGGCCTTTTCGTCCTCGGCGGTGCGGTCGGCCACATCGGGCGAGGCGGCATACGCCGCGCGCAACGCGCCTTCGCTGGTGGCCGGGGTAAAGCTGAGCCCGTACAGCACCTGGAAGGCCAGCGCGCGCTCGCTGCGCCGGGTGGGTTTTTTGCCCTGGTTGGCCATGGGCTTACAGTTGCTCCATCACGCGCACGGTTTCCAGCACGGCGGCGGCGGCTTCCACGCCCTTGTTGCCCGCCTTGGTGCCCGCGCGTTCGATGGCCTGCTCGATGGAGTCGGTGGTCAAAAGGCCGAAGCCCACGGGCACGCCGGAATCGAGCGAAATGTGGGCCAGGCCCTTGGTGGCTTCACCGGCCACGAAGTCGAAGTGCGGGGTGGCCCCGCGAATGACGGCGCCCAGGGCGATGATGCCGTGGTAGCGACCGCTCTTGGCCAGCTTCTGGGCCACGATGGGCATTTCGAACGCACCGGGAATGCGGACGATGGTCATGTCCTCGCGCTCGCAGCCGTGGCGGGCCAGGTAGTCCACCGCGCCGCCCACCAGGCGGTCCACGATGAAGTCGTTGAAGCGGGTGGCGATGATGGCGAACTTCAGGCCCTTGGCGTCGAACTGGCCCTCGATGGTCTTGACGTGCAGCATTGGGGGTCTCCTTTTCCGGCGGCGCGCCGGGGCGTGATATGGGGCCGTCCTCCGCCCGCGCCGGGCGTTGCCGGGCGCGGGCGGGGCGGTTGCGTGTCGCTTAGATTTCGCTGGGCGTATCGGTGTGCTTGAGCTCCAGCAGGTGGCCCATCTTTTCCTTCTTGGTGCGCAGGTACGTCTCGTTGAAGGAACAGGATTCCAGTTCCACGGGCACCCGTTCCACCACATCGATGCCGTAGCCTTCAAGGCCGATGATCTTCTTGGGGTTGTTGGTCATCATGCGCATCTTGCGCACGCCAAGGTCCACCAGTATCTGCGCGCCGATGCCGTAGTCGCGCAGGTCCGCCTTGAAGCCCAGCTTGTGGTTGGCCTCCACGGTGTCGTAGCCCTGGTCCTGCAAGGCATAGGCGCGGATCTTGTTGGCAAGGCCGATGCCGCGCCCTTCCTGGCGCATGTACAGCAGCACGCCCTTGCCTTCGCCTGCGATCTGGCACATGGCCGCCGCAAGCTGGCCGCCGCAGTCGCAGCGCATGGAACCCAGCACGTCGCCGGTCAGGCATTCGCTGTGCACGCGCACCAGTACCGGCTCGCCGGGGGTGATGTCGCCCTTGACGAGGGCCAGGTGGGTTTCATCGTGCAGTTCGTTCTCGTAGGCGATGACGCGGAATTCGCCGTACTTGGTGGGCATCTGCGCTTCTGCCACGCGCTTCACGGACAGCAGGCCCGACTGCATGCGGTAGCGGATGAGATCGCGGATGGTGGCGATCTTCATGTCGTGCTTTTTCGCGAACTCGATCAGGTCGGGCATGCGGGCCATTTCGCCGTCGTCGCGCATGATCTCGCAGATCACCGCCGCGCCCTTCAGCCCGGCCAGCTTCGACAGGTCCACGCTGCCTTCGGTCTGTCCGGCGCGCACCATGACGCCGCCCTTTTGGGCTCGCAGCGGAAAGATGTGACCGGGGGTCACCAGGTCTTCGGGCTGGGCCTCGTCGGCAACGGCGGCCAGGATGGTGGTGGCGCGGTCGGCGGCGGAGATGCCCGTGGTCACGCCCTTGCGCGCCTCGATGGACACCGTGAAGTTGGTGCCGAACTTCGAGCCGTTGCGGCGGGTCATCATGGGCAGTTGCAGCTTGTCCACCTGCGCCGGTTCAAGGGCCAGGCAGATCAGGCCGCGCCCGTGCGTGGCCATGAAGTTGATGATCTCGGGGGTGACGTGTTCTGCGGCGATGGTCAGGTCGCCTTCGTTCTCGCGGTCTTCGTCGTCCACGAGGATGATCATCTTACCCTTGCGGATTTCCTCGATGGCTTCCTCGGTCTTGCAAATGGGCATGGCTACCTCTGGATATGCGGCGCCGCCCCGTGCGGGCGCGGCGTTCTGGACATGGGTGAAGACCCGGCCCCGGCGTTCTGCGAAAACGCCTAGAAGCCGTGTTCCTTCAGGAATTCCACGGTCAGCGCGCCACCCCCGCCGGAGCCGGAAGCAGCATGGCCGGTGGCGGATGCGCCGCCCTGCCATGCCGAAAGCATGCGCTGCACGTACTTGCCGATGAGGTCCGTCTCCATGTTCACGCGGACTCCGGGCTTCCACCCTGCGATGGTGGTGACCCGCTGCGTTTCGGGGATGACGTTGACCTCCAGAAAATCCGGGCCGCAATGATTAACCGTCAGGCTCACCCCGTCAAGGGCCACGGAGCCCTTGGGGATGACCTGGGGGCCGAATTCCTGCGGAAACTTCAGCCGGTAGCGGCGCGATTCGCCTTCTTCGCGCACCTCGGCCACGGTGGCCACGCAGTCCACGTGACCGGCCACCATGTGCCCGCCCAGCCGGTCGCCCATGGCCAGCGCGCGTTCCAGGTTCACCCTGTCGCCGGTCTTGAGGTCGCCGAGGGTGGTCAGGCGCATGGTTTCCGCGGATGCGTAGCAGGTGTACCACGCGGCGTCGCGGCTGCCGCCGTGGGTTTCCACGGTCAGGCACACGCCGTTGGCCGCGATGGATTCACCCACCATGATGTCGGACAGCACGAACAGGGGCCGGATGCGCAGGCGGGTTTCCTTTCCCGCGCTTTCCACGGCCACGATGCCGCCCTGTCCCTGAATGATGCCGGTGAACATGAACTGTCTCCGAGGCGGCGCGCCGCCGTTGTCTGGAACGTATCACTACGCCTTGGGGCGCAGTGTGATGACAAGGTCTTCGTCGCTGGTGGCGGTGGCGGCCACGCGCAGGCCCAGCGCATCGTCCATGCGCAGGGGCGCGCGCCCGTCGAACAGGGGACGCGCCGCGTTGTCGCCCAGCACCTTGGGGGCCAGGTGCAACTCGAATTCATGCACCAGCCCGGCTTCCAGCAGGGCCAGCCCCAACCGGCCGCCGCCCTCGCACAGCACGTACAGGCAACCGGCTTCGCTGCGCAACCGGGCCAGGCCCGCGCGCAGGTCCAGCCCAGTGCCGTCCGTGCTCTCCGTGCCG
>NZ_VSMK01000066.1 GCF_011682075.1 Nitratidesulfovibrio liaohensis | reverse complement strand
GGTGGGGCAGGGCCTTGCTGACGGGCGCGGGCCGGCGGGTCGATAGCAGCGTCCGGCCATCTCTCTTGCCGGGCCGCACCGGCTGCTGCCAGCCGCTGCCGTTCCCCCATCGGCCCGCCTTGGGCGCTCGCCCGGCTTCCCGTCGGCCCCCCATCGTCACCCGACCGCCCCCATTCAGGTTGACACCACCCGCCATCTCTGGAAGACCGTCCCGATACCATGCAGAGGGGTTGCAGACCATGATCGACATCGACACCCAGTTGGAACGCATCAAACGCGGCATGGCCGAGCTCATCGACGAGGCCGAACTGCGCAAGAAGATCGCGCGCGGCGTGCCGCTGCGCATCAAGGCGGGCTTCGACCCCACCGCGCCGGACCTGCACCTGGGCCACACGGTGCTCATCCACAAGCTGCGCCATTTCCAGGAACTGGGGCACACCGTCATCTTCCTGATCGGCGACTTCACGGGGCAGATCGGCGACCCTTCGGGCCGCTCGGACACCCGTCCGCCGCTGACGCCGGAACAGATCATGGAAAACGCCGAGACCTACAAGAAACAGGTCTTCAAGATCCTGGATCCGGAAAAGACCGAGGTGGATTTCAACTCGCGCTGGATGAACGCCTTTTCCGCCGCGGACTTCGTGCGCCTGGCCTCGCGCTACACCGTGGCCCGCATGCTGGAGCGCGACGACTTCGAAAAACGCTACCGCGAGGGGCGGCCCATCGCCATCCACGAATTCCTGTACCCGCTGGTGCAGGGGTACGATTCCGTGGCCCTGCGCGCCGACGTGGAACTGGGCGGCACCGATCAGAAATTCAACCTGCTCGTGGGGCGCACCCTGCAATCCCAGTACGGGCAGGAGCCGCAGTGCATCCTTACCGTGCCCCTGCTTGAAGGGCTGGACGGCGTGAAGAAGATGTCGAAGTCCCTCGGCAACTACGTGGGCATCGACGAGCCGCCGTCCGACATGTTCGGCAAGATCATGTCCGTGTCCGACGACCTCATGTGGCGGTACTACGAACTCATCTCCGCCCGCTCGCTGGACGACATCGCGGACATGAAGCGCCGCGTGGAAACTGGCGAGGCGCACCCCAAGGCCGTGAAGGAAGACCTGGCCTTCGAAATCACCGCCCGCTACCATGGCGACGACAAGGCCGCCGAGGCCCGGCAGGGCTTCAACGCCGTGTTCGCGGGCGGCGGCGTGCCGGATGATGCGCCCGAACACACCTGTGCCCGGGGCGAGGACAGCACCCCGCCGGTGTTCCTGGAAGCGGCGGGACTGGTCAAGTCGCGCGGCGAGGCCAAGCGGCTGATCAAGGAAGGCGCCCTGTCCGTGGACGGTGTGCGTTGCGACGACGCCATGGCCCCGCTGACCCCCGGCAGCTACGTGGTCAAGCTGGGCAAGAAGCGCTTTCTGCGCCTGACCGTTACGGGGTAGTATCCGGATTCCGGCCTCCGGCGGGTTTGCGGTCACACCGCAACACATCGCGTTTACAGACATTCGCATGGCATCCTCACGCCGCTCCGGTTCGCCGGGGCGGCGTTTTTCTGTTTGCCGCCATATTCGGTGTAAAGATGTGTAAAGGCGTGCCGATATGGCCTTGTGACGGCAACCAGTCCCGGGGTGATGCCATGATTGTATCCCCGCTTTCCGGCTACCTGCTGCGCGAATCGCAGGAACGACAGCAGGAGGCACGACGCGCCCGGTACGGCACCGGCCCGGTGAGCCTGCGAGGCAGCCTGACCGACGCCTACGATACCGTGTCCACCCGCACGCCCGACATGGTGTTCGAGTTCGGCGACGTTTCGCATGCGCGCCAGAATCAGGACGACGCATACGGCTATCTTCTGGCCGGGGGCGATGTGCTGCAAGGGGGCAGACCCATCACGCACGTTACGAAATCCGGTTTGCTGGTGGAGGTGGGGCCCGCGCTCGTTCGTGGTCAGGACGGCAGCACGGCCATGGGATGGGCCGTATCGTTCAGCCGCAATGGTGAACTGGTGGGGGGCGACCTCATCCGGAGGGACACCCGGGTGGTGGAAAATGCCGACGGCACGGTAAGCCTGGAGGCGGCACCCGACGGCGAAACCCTGGACGGCACCGGGGACGACGACTTCTTCATCCGGCTGAGTGACCGGCCGGTGCGCGCGGGAGGCGGTGACGACGTGGTCATCTCGCTGGGCGGCAGCGGCGGGGTGGACGGCGACACCGGCAACGATGCCATTCTGGGCATGTTCCGGGGCGTGGTCGCCGAAGGCCCCGAAGGACTGGCTCTGCTCGACGGGGGCGAAGGCGACGACCTGATCCGTGCCGACAACGGCGTGCACGTGGCGCTGGTTGGCGGCACCGGCAACGACACCCTGGACGGCGCCGTGGCCCATTCGCTGGTGCGCGGCGGCGAGGGCGACGACACGCTGAAGGGCGAGGCGCACTACGCTGTCATGGACGGGGAGGACGGCAATGACCGCTACGAAATGGACCTGGCAACCTGGTCGCAGGTGGCGGGCGGCAGCGGCGACGATGCGCTGACCGGCACGTTCCTGCGTTCCGACATGGCGGGTGGCGAAGGCGACGACACCTTTGATGGCCGGTTCCAGGTTTCCGACCTTCTGGGCGAGTCGGGAGATGATACCTTTCGGGGGATGTACGAGCGCGGCAGGGCGGACGGCGGCGAAGGGGACGACGAATTTGCCGTGGATGCGGCGCATACCGCGGAGTTCGCGGGCGGGGTGGGAGACGACACCCTGCGCGCCGTGACGTCGTTCTTCGCCAGTTACGACGGCGGCGAGGGGCACGACGTGGTGGAACTGGGGCGCAGGCGGCGACTCAGCCCATCGGGCGAATACGTGCCGGGCGGCCTTTCGCACGTGGCCTGGAAGGTGGAGGGCCTTGCGGGCGGCTACTACGCCGAAGGCGACCTGGCCCACAACATGGTGCGCGGCGGCGAGGGCGCGGACGACCTGACCGTGTACGGGGCGCCGGATGACCGGCGCGGGCTTGATGATCCCGCGCGGGTCAGCGGCGGCAAGGGGCGCGACGTGGTGGCCATCTACGGGGCCATGCAGCGGCTGGGGCAGTTGTACGGAGAGGAGGAGGACGGCGAGATGGGGGTGTTGCTGCTGCCGTATGCGTAGCGTTGGACAGGATGCCTGCCCTGTGGCGCTGTCGGGAATGGTGTTTCCGGCGGCGTTTTTTTGCGTCCAACCCCCAATTCGCCCCTTTCGTCAGGTTCACCCTGCCCGCATGGTCTGCACCATGCGTGTGCACCGCGCGGTGGCACCGTCGTGACACCACAGGGGGGATTCTCCGGGAGGTAGGGTTGTCCCGCGTTGTGGCGCACACCCCTTCTCATGAAAGCGTAACTGCTCTATGGTGTCGGCAGATTCGGCAATCCGTAAGCATGGAGCGGGTATGAGCGCGAAGCCGGAAAAGAGTGTGTCTGGGTGGTCCCCAGTGGCCATTGCAGTGCGCGGGAAGGCGTGGTGGGCTTTGCGGCGGGTGCGCCGCTGGACGTACACCATCGTAGGCATCGTCGCGGCGTGGGGCGTGCTGGCCGGGCTGGCCATGCCGCCGCTGCTGCGCGGCGTGCTGGAAGACCAGCTGTCCGACAAGCTGGGGGTGCGCTGCACCGTGGAAAAGGTGCGCTTCAACCCGTACTCCTGGGCATTGTCCATCCAGGGCGTGCGCGTGCCCAACCCCACGGGCGACGGCGACATGCTGACCTTCGACGCGCTGGAATTCTCGCCCGGGCTTTCCGCCGCGTTGCGCCTTGCCCCGGTGCTGGCCTACGTGCGGCTGGTGAACCCCGTGGTGTACGTGGCCCATTTCGGCGACGGGCGCTATTCCTTCTCGGAATTCATCCCCCCGGACGGAGAAGGCGGTGGCGCGAAGCAGGAGCACGCCGACCGATCGGGCGGCGCGGACAAACCGCTGTTCCCCTTCGCGGCCAGCGACTTCGAGGTGGTCAACGGCACGGTGATCTTCCACGACGCGCCGCTGAAGACCATCCATACCATCACCGAATTGCAGTTCGTGGTGCCGTTCACCTCCACCATGGCGCGCGACCGCGAACGGGCCATCACCCCCAGCCTGAACGCCACGGTGGACGGCAAGGCGCTGAGCGTGCAGGGGCGGCTGCTGCCCTTTGCCGAGCACCTGCGCACCGAGTTCGACGTGGTCACCGACGAGGTGGACCTGACCCAGTACCGCGAATATCTGGCCGCGTTTACGCCGCTGCGTCTGGAATCGGGGCGGCTGGGCGTGAACCTGAAGCTGGTGGTGGAGCAGCCCGCCGCGCATGACGTGGAGTTCGGGCTGGCGGGGGCCGTGACCCTGAACGACCTGCGGGTGAACGCGCCCGACGGCAAGGAGGCGGTGCTGGGGCTTACCTCCGGCGTTGTGGAGGTGGAGGAATTTTCGCTGCTGGACCGGCACGTGGACGTGCGCCGGGTTGAGCTGGACGGATTGCTGGCGCGGGTGGGGCGGTTGGCCGACGGCAGCATCGACTGGCTGGGCTTTGTGGCCCCGGCGAACGGGAAGCGGCAGGCGCCGGTTCAGGCGAAGCAGGGCCAGGAAAAACGGGGCCAGGCCGGAGCGGCAGCAGGAGCGCAGACCGGGCCGCAGAACGGAACGATGGCCGCCAGTGCCGCCGTTGCTGACAACGGGGCCAATGGAACTGGCGGAACTGGCGGAACTGGCGGAGCGGGCGGCCCGACAGCCAAGACCTTGGCTTCGGCCCCGGCTTCGACCAAAACGGCTGCGGACCAGCCACCCTTCGTGGTCAACGTGCGCACCCTGGGGCTGCGCGATGCCACGGTTGTCTGGAAAGACGCATCCGTGCCCGGCGGCGCGGTGGTGCGCCTGACCGGCCTTGATGCCACTCTGACCGATTTCGCCACGCCCGGCGGCAAGCAGCAACCCAAGGGCGGCGGCGCGTTCACCGCGTCGCTGCGCATGGACGACGGGGTCGGCAAGGCCGGTGAATCCGCCAAGAACGGCGCGGGCACCGTGAAGGCCGAGGGCACGCTGACCCTGGAACCGCTGGGCGTGGCCCTGCGGCTGGACGCCCGCGATTTGCCCCTGTTGCCGGTGCGCGGCTACGTGGCCCAGGCCCTGCCCCTGTCGCTGGACGCAGGGACGGCGGGCGTGCAGGGCGATATAGACCTTTCGCTGGCCGTGCCAGATGCCCCCGGTCTGATGGTGCGCAAGGGCGCGGCGCAGGTGTCGGGGCTGGTTCTGTCACTGGCCGGGCAGAAGCAGCCATCGGTGAACCTTGGCAAGCTGGAAGTGGCCGATACCGCGGTCGATCTTGCGGCGCGCACCGTGGCCGTGGGTCCGGTAACACTGACGAAACCCGACGTGCGGGTGGTGCGCGGCAAGGACGGCGCCATCGATCTTGCGGTGCTGGCAGGCGACCCGGCCACGGCAGAGCCCGCCAAGGCCCAAGTGGGCAAGGCCCAACCAACCGGAACCCGATCCGCACGGGGCAAGGGGCAGGAAGGCCCGGCGGCGCGCGGGGCTTCGCGCGCCGCGCCGCAGAAGCCTGTCTCCGCCCCGGAAGGACCGGAATGGCAGGTGTCCGTGGCCGCACTGCGCATGGACGAGGGCCGCGTGACCTTCGAGGACCGGCAGCCCAAGGATGCGGGCGTGCTCACTCTGGAAGGGATGCGTCTGGTCACCGGCCCATTGTCGCCGCAGCGCGGCGCGCCGCTGGACGTGGATTTCGGGGCGCGCTGGCAGAAGCAGGGCACCATAGGCATCAAGGCCAAGGGCACGGCGCAGCCGCTGCACCTGACCGTGGACAGCAAACTGGCCAAGGTGGACCTGCGCCCGCTGGACCCGTATCTGGGCGAAATGACGGACCTGTTGTTCGGCAGCGGCGAGGTGTCGTCGGAGCTCAAGGTGGCCCTGCGCGAGCAGGCCCCCCCGGCGACTCCGGCGGGCAGGGCGCGTCCGCGCCCGCAGGCGGAACAGGCGGCGGAACCGGCTCTGGAGGTGAGCGTGGAGGGTGCGGCCCGGCTGGACAACCTGTCGCTGAAGCTGGCCGGGGGCAAGCAGGAACTGGCCTCGTTGCGGCGGTTTTCGGTGCGCGGGTTGCGTTTCGGGCAGCAGCCATCGGGCGACCTTTCCCTGCGCGTGCAGGAAGTGGGACTGGAAAAGCCGAACCTTTCGGTGATGGTGTTCAAGGACGGCTCCACCAGCATCGGGCGGGCCATGGGGGCGAAGCCCCCGGCAGACGCAAAGGACGCGAAGGCTTCGGCAGACGCAAAGGACGCGAAGCCCCCGGCAGACGCAAAGGACGCGAAGGCTTCGGCAGCGGAGAAGGACGCGAAGGCTTCGGCAGGCGCCACCGCGCAGCCTTCCAAGGCTGCATCCGGTCCCGCCACGGATTCGGCATCGCCGCCACCCGCGTCTTCCGCCGCCTCTGGTTCCTCTGGTGCGTCCGCACCGGGCGACGGTACGGAGGTTGCGGCGCGTCCCAACGCGGGACCGTTCACCACGCTGGAGGTGGGCAGCCTGTCCATTTCCGGCGGCGCGCTGCGCTTCCGCGACGAGCGCATGTCCCCGGCCTATGCCGCCGAAGTGTCCGACATCGAGGGGCGCATCTCCGGCGTCTCGCTGGACCCGGCCTCGCGGGCCGAGGTGCAGTTGCGCGCGGGCATAGAAGGGGTGCCGGTGCTGGTGGGCGGCACGGTGAACCCGCTCATTCATCCCGTGTTCGCGGACATGCGTTTCACCATGTCCGGGCTGGATCTGGTGCCCCTGTCGCCCTACGCGGTGCAGTACATTGCCTATCCCGTGGAGCACGGGCGCTTTTCCGCCGACGTGGCCGTAAAAGCGGAAAACTGGGTGCTGGACGCCGACAACCACTTCACCCTCAGCCAGATCGAACTGGGCAGCAAGGACAACAGGCCCGATGCGCCCAACTATCCGGTAAAGCTCGGGCTTGCCCTGTTGCAGGACATGAGCGGCAACGTGGACCTGCGCCTGCCCGTGAAGGGGAGGCTGGACGACCCGGAATTCCGCCTGGGCGGCGTGGTCATGCAGGCCGTGCTGAACCTGATGGTCAAGGTGGTCACCTCGCCCTTCGCGCTGGTGGGCAGCGTGCTCAGCCTGGGGTCCGGCGGCAGGGACATGCGCTACGTGGAATTTCCGCCCGGCGTTGCAACGCTGAACGAGGCGGCGGAAAAGGACCTGCACGCCGTGGTCGAGGTGCTGCGTCAGCGCCCACGTCTAAAACTGGAGATACAGGGCACGGCGGAACCGGACGGCGACACGCGCGGCCTGAAGGAGCAGGCTCTGCTGCGCGCCCTGCGCGAGGCCAAGCACGCCTCGCTGTCGCGCGCCGAGCGGGCGCGGGTGAACGTGGACGACCTGGCCATCGACAAGGACGAGTACGAGGACCTGCTGGACGAGGTGTACAAGGATGCGCCCTTCGAGAAGCCGCGCAACGTGGTGGGCTTCACCAAATCGCAACCTGCTGACGTGATGGAGGCTGCGCTGAAGGAACACCATGAAGTGACGCCCGAGGCGTTGAAGGAACTGGCCACAGCGCGGGCCAAGGCCGTGCGCGACAAGCTGCTGGAGATTGATCCGGCCTTGGGTGAGCGGGTGTTTCTGGCCGGAGCCAAGGTGGCGCCTGCCGCCGGTGCGGAGGGTGGGGATGGCGCCAAGGGCGGAGGGAGCAGGGTTAATCTGGGATTGCAGTAGCAGGAGGGATGGGCGCGAGGTGCGGTGGAGTGCCGTGCCCTGTTGGATGCGGTTTCTACGAATACAGCCAGCGTTATTGTCCACGCTCGGTTTCGTTATGTCTCCGACGGGCAGGGGGTGTTGTAACGAACACCCCCTGCACCCCCGCGTTCCAGGGGGGCTTCGCCACCCCTGGACCCCCGCCGTTTCATGCACCGCGTTCCTACGTCGGCAGCTTCCCTGCGGCGCAAGCGCCTTCGGGTGATCTGCCGACAGGCACGCGAATGTGCGCGAGGCTCCCGCCGCCTGATGTCGTCTGGGCGCCTTTTCAGTACGTATCCTGCACCGTATTCTTACGCTTGGCAGCTTTCCTGCGGCGCTGGCGCGCCTCGGGCGATCTGGCGCCGGAATGCGATGTGCTCAAGGCTCTCGGTGGCATGACGAAGCACGGGGCTCTACTATCGCCTTGTTCCGATGCATGAATCATGGCCACTGAACAATAACGCGGCGTTGCAGTCGTCCAACCCGTTGCATACCGATGCGCGTCTTCCTCTTGAGCGCAAGAGACCTTTGTACGGCGATACGCAGCCGCAGCCGGAGATCGCCGCCGAGGCTTTGCGAGGCGGAAGCTCCGGCGTAGCGGATGCGCGCCGCAGTAAGAGTGGGGGTAGAGGCACCCCTGCGTTGCCGTGCCACCGGGAGTTTCGTGCACATACGCATTCAGCCGGGCAGATCGCCCGAGGCGCGCAGCGCCGCAGGGAAGCTGTCCGGCGTAAGAATGCGGTGCATGACGACACGGGGGGCCAGGGGCGGCGCAGCCCCCCTGGAACGCGGGGCTGCAAGGGGTCATCGTTCCATGGCCCCTTGCCCGCCGGAGGCATAACGAAATCGAGGGTGTTCAAAAGGGCACGACTGTCTTCGTAGAAGCCGGGTGCAACCGCACATTCCCCGCCCCTTCCCCAACCGGCTAACACCTATTCCCCTTCACCCACTCCACCAAACAAAAAACGGGGCCACCTCTCGGCAGCCCCGCAACACTCTTCTATCTTCCTGTTCTTTCTTCCTATCCAACGCGCATCCGCGCCATCCACCCCTAATCCCCATACCCCTCGGAGGGCGGCGGCGGAACGAACGTCAAATCCTCGAACGCGGTGTGCGAGGCAAGGTAGGCAAGCTCGGCAACGCCCACGGGGCCGTTGCGCTGCTTGCCGATGATGATTTCCGCGATGCCCTTGCGCGGGTTGTCGTCGCGCTTGTTGTAGGCATCGTCGCGGTAGATGAACATGATCACGTCCGCGTCCTGCTCGATGGCGCCCGATTCGCGCAAGTCCGAAAGCATGGGGCGCTTGTTGGTGCGCTCTTCCACCTTGCGGTTCAGCTGCGACAGGGCAATGACCGGGATGGTCAGTTCCTTGGCCAGGGCCTTCAGCGAACGCGAGATTTCCGAAATTTCCAGTTCGCGCGAATCCACCCGGCGGGCGGAGCGCATCAGCTGCAGGTAGTCCACCATGACCAGGCCCACGCCGCGCTCGGCGCGCAGGCGGCGGGTGCGGGCGCGCAGTTCCAGGGTGGTGATGGCGGGCGTGTCGTCGATGTAGATGGGCGCCTGCGACAGCACGTCGGCGGCGTGGTACAGGCGCTGCCAGTCCTCGTCGTCCAGGAAGCCCTTGCGCACCTTGGACAGGTCTACCTTGCCCAGCGAACAGAGCATGCGCATGACCAACTGCTCCATGGACATTTCCAGGGAGTATATCGCCACCGGCACGTTCTGGTTCACGGCGGCGCGCAGGCACATGTTCAGGGCAAAGGCGGTCTTGCCCATGGAGGGGCGCGCGGCCACGATGATCAGGTCCGACGGTTGCAGGCCCGAGGTCATCTGGTCCAGCTGCACGAAACCGGTGGTGACGCCGGTGACCACTTCCTTGCGGTCGCAGCGTTTCACAAGGTCTTCGAAGACCTTGTTCACCAGTTCCTTGGCGCTGCGGAACATCTTGCCGCTGACCCGCTCGGAAATGGCGAACACCGCCTGCTCCGATTCGTCCAGCAGCTTCTGCACCTCGCGCGAGGCGTCGTAGCAGTTGCTGATGATTTCGGAGCCCGCGCCGATCAGCGAACGCAACAGCGACTTGTCGCGCACGATGGTGGAATAGTGCTCTGCGTTGGCGGCGCTGATGGTGGACTGGGCCAGTTCGGCAAGGTACACGGCCCCGCCCACCCCTTCCAGGCGGCTCTGCGATTGCAGGTATTCCGCCATGGTCACGAGGTCGATGGGGGCGTTGCGCCGGTACAGTTCCAGGCACGCGTCGTAGATCTGCTGGTGGGCGGGCAGGTAGAAGTCTTCCGGGCGCAGCGTGTCGACCACGGAATGCAGCACGGAGTTGCGAAGCAGAATCCCCCCGAGCACGGCCTGTTCGGCTTCGGTGCTGTGCGGGGGGACTCGGCGCAACAGATCGGCGGAAGCGCGTTCCGTCGGATCGGGAGCGCCGCCCCCGCCCTGGTAGGCGGAGGCGGCGTCGGAATCGGAGTGGCTATTCGGCCGGGGTTTCCGGCTCGGCTTCCACGACGGGTTCTGCGGCATCGCTCACCTTGTCTTCGGCAACAACCTTGACGTTCAGGGTGGCCACCACGTCGGCATGCAGGCGGACGCGCACTTCGTGCGTGCCCAGGGTGCGGATGGCGGCGTCGAGCAGAATGCGGCGACGGTCGATGTCCACGCCCTTCTCGGCCAGTGCATCGCCGATGATGGCGGTGGTGACGGAACCGTAGAGCTTGTCGTTTTCACCCACGCGCACGGGGATCACCAGCTCGGTGGCGGCGATCTTGGCGGACAGGTCGGAGGCTGCGGTGCGCAGGGCGTCCATCTTGGCCTGAAGCTTCTTGCGCTCCAGTTCGAACGCCTTCAGGTTGGCATCGGAGGCCAGCATGGCCAGGCCCTGCGGCAGCAGGAAGTTGCGGCCGAAACCGGGCTTCACGGTGACGACGTCGCCGAGGCGGCCCAGGTTTTCAACGTCTGCACGAAGGATCAGTTTCATCCCATCCTCCTAGATCTGGCTCTTTTTCTTGACGTCGCTGGAGTGACCCGCGGTGTAGAACAAGAGGGCCATCTGGCGGGCGCGCTTGATTTCACGGGTGAGCAGACGCTGGTGATGGGCGCAGGTGCCGGTGATGCGGCGGGCGATGATCTTGCCGCGCTCGGTGATGAAGTCGCGCAGGATGTCGGCGCGCTTGTAATCGAGGGGCAGGTCCTTGTCGGCGCAGAAGCGGCAGAACTTGCGGCGCGGGGTGAACTTCTTCTTGAAGGCCATGTTATGCAACCTCCTCGACCGCGTCGGCCAGCTTGACGGTAACGAACTTGAAGATGCCGTCGGAGATGCGGATGTTGCGTTCCACTTCGGCCACGGCCTCGCCGGGGGCGAGGTATTCGAGGCGCACGTAGTAGCCGCGCATGTGCTTCTGCACGGGGTAGGCGAGGTCGCGCATGCCCCAGTGGTCGGCGGCGACCATCTTGCCCTGTTCACGCTCTACGACGCCGGTGAGGGTGCCAAGCAGCGCCTCGCGGGCATCCGCGGCCAGCTCCGGGGAAAGGAGCAGCAGCGTTTCAAACTTCCTCATGGGATTCCTCCTTGTGGGCTTTGGCCCGCCCCGCACGTGGGGGCGAGCAAGGCAGAAACAGGGTCTATAGTCGCAGGCCGTCCGGGTGTCAACAACCCATTTCGCGGCGCCGGGCAAGGCCGGGCGGGCGTGCGGCGCCCGCGCCTATTCCCTGTGGGTGCGCGGGTTCATGCCCAGCAGGCACAGCACCTCGTAGGATATGGTGCCCCACAGGTCGGCCAGTTCGTCGGGCGTCAGGGCCTCGCCGGGTCCGCCCAGCAGATAGGCGTCGTCGCCGGCGGTCACGCCGGGCACGTCGGTCACGTCCACGGCGGTCATCTGCATGCACACCCGGCCCAGGATGGGCACGCGGCGGCCATGCACGGTCATGGCTCCCTTGCCGGAAAGGCCGCGGCTGTAGGCATCGGCATAGCCGGTGGCCACGATGGCCACGGTCATGTCGCGCGGGGCGGTGAAGGTGCGGCCATAGCTGATGCTGCGCCCGGCGGGCAGGGGATGTACCTGCAGGATGGGCGCGGCCACGTCCATGGCCGGTTGCAGCCCGTCGCCAAGGTGCTCTTGCGCGGTGCCGCGCAGCGGGTTCGCCCCGTACAGGGCAATGCCGGGGCGCTGCACGTCGAAATGCAGTTCCGGGTGGGCCAGCAGCGCGGCGGAGTTGGCCAGCGAACCGTGCACGGCGGGCCACTCGGCGCGCACCCCGGCCAGGATGCGCCCGAAGGCTTCGCCCTGCTGCCGGGTGAAGTCGGACCGCGAGGGATCGTCGGACACGGCCAGGTGGGACATGACCAGCACCGGGCGCAGCATGGGCCGGGCGTGCAGCCGGTCGAGCAGGGCGGGCAGGTCGGCTTCGGTAAAGCCCAGGCGGGCCATGCCGGTATCGAACTTGAGGGCGATGTCCACCTGCTGGCCGGGCGCGGCGCGCCCCGCCAGCAGTTCCAGCTGGTCGGCGGAGTACACGGCGGGCACGATGGACCGGGCCACGCAGCATTCGGCGTCGGCTGCGTCCGTGGCGCCCAGCAGGGCCACGATGCGACCGGGAATGCCGCCGTCGCGCAGTTGGGCGCATTCACCCACGGTGCCCGCGGCAAAGGCGTCGGCCCCGGCGGCTTCCAGGGTGCGGGCCACGGGCAGCAGGCCGTGGCCGTACGCATCGGATTTGATCACCGGCATGGCGGCGGGGGCCATGCGGCGCAGGATTTCGAAATTGCGGCGCAGCGCGCCAAGGCGCACGCGGACGGCTATCTTGTTGTAGGCAATGCTCATGCGGGGCTCCATGCGCGGGTCCGGCTGGGAGGTCGGAGGACGGCTCCGGCAGGGGAAGGGGCGGGCGTCGGGGCGGGGTGCGACCAGCGGCTTTTCCTGCCGGGAAAGTTGTGGTAAACGACTGCGGTCCCGGTATTGTGCAGGGAGCGGTTGTACCCCCTCGCGCCGTGACATTCAACATATTCGACACCCCGCCGTGCGCCGATGCGAGATGCCGTGTGCCGCGCGCCGGGGGGCCGGAATTCCACGTGACTTCATAAACCGGGCCACTGCCCGGACGATCCGGATCGCGCATGACAGACGGCAGACTCCGCCCGCTCGCCGGGTTCGCGGCATATGTGTTCCTGCTGCTTTCCGGCATCCTGTTTGCGGGCGGAGCGTACGCCCGGCAGCCGCAGCCCAACGTGTTGCAGATGCGCACCGAGGACGACCGCGAGGTGACCTGGAACCTCACGGCCGACACCGTCACGTCGCAGAACGACAGCAAGATCATAGAGGCCGAGGGCCGCGTGGCTCTGCGGCGCGGCCAGGACTACCTGAAGGCCGACTACATCCGCTATTATTCCGCCACCAACTGGGTGTACCTGAAGGGCAATGTCGAGGTGCACTTCGGCAAGGACGACATCGCCGCCGAAGAAGCGGAATTCGACCTGCGCAGCCGCACCGGCTGGATGAAGAACGGCCGCATCTTCATGGGCGAACCCCACGCCTATTTCGCGGGCGAGCGCATCGACAAGAACTGGGGCGACCTCTACACCTTCACCAACGCCAAGATCACCGTGTGCGACGGTGACACCCCGGCCTGGGCGCTGACCGCCGAGGAAGCCGTGGTCGAGATCGACGGCTATGCCCGTCTGTGGCGCTCGAACTTTCAGGTGAAGAACAACGACGTTGCCTATTCCCCGTATTTCGTCATGCCCGCCAAGCGCACCCGCCAGTCGGGCTTCCTGATGCCGCAGTACGGCATCAGCTCGCGCGACGGCTTCTACTACAACCAGCCGTACTACTGGGTGCTGGACGAGACCAGCGACGTGACCTTGAACGAGTACTTCATGTCCGAGCGCGGGTTCATGCACGGGGTGGAATATCGCTCGCGACCCACCACGGACCAGACCACCTGGCTGCGCCTGGACTGGCTGTACGACAACAAGGTGGTGGACAGTGACGGCGACGACGCCATCGACGGCAGCGACGGCCTGATCCGCACCAACCACGAGCGGTACTGGCTGCGCGGCATGTTCGAACAGCGCCTTGGCGACCCGCGCTGGCGGCTCAAGGGCGACCTGGACTACGTATCCGATCAGAACTACCTGCGCGAGTTCAAGCGGGGGCTTGGCGGGTTCAGCGATTCGCGCGACAACCTGTTCAGCCTGTTCGGCCGTGACATCAACGAGCGCGACCGCTACCGCACCAGCCAGGTCATGCTGACCCGCGACTGGGACCGCGTTTCCGTGGCCCTGGGCGGCCGGTACGACCAGGATCCGGATCTGGGCAACGGCAACCATCCGTATTCATCGGATTCGCTGCCCCAGCGCCTGCCCGAGGCCGACGTGTACCTGCACCGGGGTGCGCTGTTCGAAGGGCTGCCCCTGGAAGTGCAGGCATCTGCGCAGTCGGTGTACTTTCACCGCCGCAACGGCACCCAGGGGGCGCGGCACGACGTGCACCCGCAGGTGGTGCTGCCGGTGAACGGCAAGTACGGCTCGGTGATTTCCTCCGTGGGCCTGCGCCAGACCGTGTACGACACCGAACGCCGCGAGAGCCTGCCCGGTGACGGTGGCGATTCCTCGGGCGAGTCCCGTACCCTGCCGGACTACAACATCGCGGCATCGACGGAAGTTGCCCGCGTCTACCGGGTGGAAAGCGCGCCGCTCGCCCTCACCGCCGAGAATGTGGGGCAAAGCCGCTGGACCGGCATCCGTCATGCGTTGCAGCCGCGCGTGGAGTACAACAACCTTCCTCTGCTGGATCAGAGCGACAACCCCCGCTACGACGGCGACGACCGCATCGGCGCACGCAACGAACTGGTCTACTCCATCACCAACGTGTTCACGCGCAAGCGCGAAATGGTGCGGATGAAGGCCAACGACGAGGGCGTGGCGGAACCGGATCTGGGTACCGACTACCTGGAGTTCCTGCGGGTCAAGCTGCAATCCGGCTACGACATCCGGGAAGCCAACCGCGACGACGAACTTGATACCTACGAGCGCCGTCCCGTGCTCGACTACCGGGCCGAGGTGCAATACTTCCCGGTGGCGTGGCTGGCCTGGCACAGCATTACCGCATGGTCCCCCTATACAGGCGATATGACCCAGCACGACCACGGCCTGTCCCTCATCGATACCAACCGGGGGCAATTGACCCTGGGCTACAACTGGCGTTCAAAACTGGCCGAGTACAACAGGAAGCGCGACTACGACATCAACGCGCTGTACCTGCGCGGAGAAGCTTCCGTGTGGGGGCCGTGGAGCGTGGGCGGCGAGTACCGCGTGGACATCGAGAACGGTACCGACCTGGAACGGGTTTTCGACATCATCTACACACACCAGTGCTTCAAGCTCATCGGTCGGACCACCGTGGACCGGGAAGAAGAACGCTACGAGTTTTTGGTGGTGTTGCCGGGCCTCAGCGACTAGGGGCTGTCTCGAAATTGCCTTTTCGCGCGTGGGCTGACCGACCCGAAGGGCGCGTAGCGTGCCCGTTGGTCGAGCGCGCAGCGCGAGCCCTACGGGCATCGAGAGCAGAGCGCCAACCCGAAGGGCGCGTAGCGTGCCCGTTGGTCGAACGCACAGCGCGGGTCCTACGGGCATCGAGAGCAGAGCCCGACCCGAAGGGCGCGTAGCGTGCCCGTTGGTCGAGCGCGCAGCGCGAGCCCTACGGGCATCGAGAGCAGAGCGCCAACCCCCTGTTGACCTCGCTACACTTCCATCGAGTGAGCAGGAACAAGAGCCGCCGCCGGGGCATACCCCGGCGGCGGCTTCGTCTTTAGTATGTCTGGCGGTCAGGCGCGGCGCTACACCGTATGCCGTCCGCTTTCGCGTTTCCACTCCGATACCATCTCGCGGACCATGGCGGCACGTTCCGCCTCCACCTGCTTGAAACGTTCGGCGAACACATGCAGGTGTGTGCCGCCGCGCGGGGTGAACAGCCCCTTCACCCGGCACCACAGCGGGTCCAGAGCCTCGGTCATGTGGTCGAGCACGGTGTTGGTGATGGTTTCCATGAACGACTGATGGTTGCGGTACGCGAACATGTACAGCTTGAAGCTTTTGGACTCCACGCAGAGTTGGTCGGGGATGTATTCGGTGACGATGGTGGCGAAGTCGGGCTGGCCGGTCACCGGGCACAGCGACGTGAATTCCGGAAAGGCGATGCTCACGATGTAGGGCCGGTCCGGAAAGTTGTTGGGAAAGGCTTCCAGAATGTGCGGGCCGGGGCCCGCGTGGGGATATTCGGCCTTCACACCCAGCGTGCGCAGGTGTCCGGTCTGGTCCTGGCTGCGGGTATAGGCGGAGTCGGCGGCACCCGCTGCGGTACGGGACGCGGGGGATTCGGTCTTTTGGGTCATGCGGTCTCTCCCGTGGGAATGTGATGCCTGCATTGTGGCTGCTGGCGTCGCCCTTGGCAAGGGCCGTGCCCGGCTGTTCATGGTGGTACTTTTGGCAACTACTTCCGTCACCAGAAAACGGTTGCCACGGCGGGCCATTGCGCTATCCTGTGCGGCAAACCGTCCGCAACGGAGGATGTCCCATGGCCGAGTCCCATGCCAAAGGAGTGGAAGAAGCGCTCTCGCTCGTCAAGGGCGGGCTTGGCGGCATTGCCGATCAGGTGGTGCCGTGGTTTTTTGCCAACATGCCGGACTACTATCTGCGCACCCATTCGGTGACCGAGCAGGTGCACCACCTGCAGGCCATCATTTCGGGCCGGGTAGTCACGGATAACCACGCGGTGCGCCTGGCCAGCCCGGACGGTCGCAAGATCACCTACATTTCCCCCTCCGCCTCGCGTGATCTGCACGGCATTCTGGCCGGACTGCTGGGCGAGCACATCGAGACAGCGCGTATTTACACCACGGCAGACGGACAACTGGGCCTGAACGAATTCCTGCTGGCCCCGCAGCCCCGCGCGGGCAGCCTGCGGACCGGTGACGGCGGCGATGGCGGCGACCTGTTCAGCACTGCCCTGGACACCATGCGCGCCAGCGGCGAACTGCCGGAAACGGACATGACCGCCTTTGCCGCGTTTCTGGCAGCCGCCAATGCGGAATACGTGGAAAAATTCGACCCGGTGCGGGCGGCCCGCCACTTCCGGCTGCTGCGCGAGATAGGCGGCGGCGACGACACCGGGCTGCTCATCGAGCAGTGCACGGCCCCGACCATACCCGCCGCGTCCGCCGTATCGGGTGGGGCCGGAACCGCGCTGCCCGCGGAACCCTGCGACATCCGACGCGAAACGCGCATCGTGGTGGCCATGCGCCATCCCCCGGCCACGGGCCTGCTGCTGCAGATCGCCCGGATCATGCGCCGCCTGGACATCACCGTGCACCGTTCCTACGCGGATACCTTCGCCGACGAGTCGGGCGAGACGGCCATCATGAGCTTCTACGTGTCGCACAAGGGCGACCTGATTCTGGACGATTCCGCCCTGTGGCAGAACCTGCGCAAGAAGCTGCGCCTGGTGAAGTGGTTCGCCCCGCACGAACTGGAAATCCTGGCCGACGAGGAAGCCTGGCCCATCAAGCGCATCATGTTGCTGCAGGCGGCTTGCGGCTTTGCCCACGTGTTCCTGGCCAAGGACAACCAGTGGGCCTTCAGCACCCAGAACGTGGTGCGCATCGTGCTGGCCCGCCGGGCGGAAACCGCCGCGCTGGTGGACTGGTTCGAGGCCCGCTTCGACCCCACCCTGGGCGACCGCGAGGCGGCTGCCCGCAGGCTGGAGGCCGACGCAACGGACGCCGTGAACGCGGTGGCCGACGAGCGCGAGCGCGCCGTGCTGCTGATGATCCAGCGCTTCTTCCGTCATGTGCTGCGCACCAACTACTTCCTCGACACCATCTACGGCCTGTCCTTCCGGCTGGACCCGGAATTCCTGCCGCCCGCCTACCGCTATGAGGGCGAGGAACTGCCCTTCGGCATCTTCTTCTTCCACGCGCCGGGGGGCCTTGGCTTTCACATACGCTACCGCGACATGGCGCGCGGCGGCGTGCGCGTGGTGCCCACCCGCACCCAGGAGCAGTTCGAACTGGAATCGAACCGCCTGTACGACGAGGTGAAGGGGCTGGCCTACGCCCAGCAGGTCAAGAACAAGGACATCCCGGAAGGCGGGGCCAAGGCGGTCATCCTGCTGGGGCCGCTGGGCGACGTGGGACTGGCCGTGTCCTCGGTGATCAATTCGCTGCTGGACGTGGTGCTGCCTGGACAGGACACCCCGGCTCTGCCCGGCGTGGTGGATTACCTGGGCCGCGAGGAAATCATCTACTGCGGCCCGGACGAGAACATCCAACCCGCGCACATCGCATGGATGGTGGAACGCGCCCGCCAGCGCGGCTACCGCTGGCCCTCTGCGTTCATGAGCTCCAAGGCCGGGGCGGGCATCAACCACAAGCAGTACGGCGTCACCAGCATCGGGGTGATGGTCTTTGCAGAGGAAATGCTGCGGCATCTCGGCATTGATCCCTTCACCCAGCCGTTCACGGTGAAGCTCACCGGTGGCCCCAAGGGCGACGTGGCGGGCAACCTGATGCGGTTGATGTTCGAGACCTACGGCGGCAACGCCCGCATCGTGGCCGTCAGCGACGGGCACGGCGGGGCCTGGGACCCGGACGGGCTGGACCGGGCCGAACTGCTGCGCCTGGTGGATGCGCAGCGCAGCATCAGCGCCTTCGACCCGGCCCGGCTGCGCGGCGAGGGGGCGTGGGTGGCCGTGTCCGACACCCCGGAAGGGGTGCGCCGCCGCAACACCCTGCACAACACCGCCCACGCCGATATCTTCATCCCCGCCGGGGGGCGGCCCGACACCATCAATACCCGCAACTGGCACGACTTCTTCGACCGGGGCGGGGTGCCCACGGCGCGCGCCATCATCGAGGGGGCCAACCTGTTCGTGGCGCCGGAGGCGCGCAAGCGCCTGGCCGAGCGCGGGGTGCTGGTGGTGCACGGCTCGTCGGCCAACAAGACCGGAGTCATCTGCTCTTCGTACGAGGTGCTGGGCGGCCTGGTCATGACCGACGAGGAGTTCATCGCCCACAAGGACCGCTTCGTGGCCGAGGTGCTGGACATCCTGCGGGTGCGCGCCCGTGACGAGGCGCGCCTGCTGCTGGCCGAAATACGCCGCTGCGACGGCTGCAAGGCCCTGCACGAGATTTCCGTGGACGTCTCGCTGGAAATGAACGCCGTGGCCGATGCGCTGTACGCGGCGCTGGTGGCGCGCGGCGAACCGGTGGAGGCGGACCCCGCCCTGCGGCAGGTGCTGCTGGGCTACCTGCCACCGGTGCTGGTGGAGCGCTTTCCCGAACGCATCTTCGAACGCATTCCGCAGCGCCACCAGTATGCGCTTGTGGCCGCGCACACGGCATCGCGCATCGTCTACGCAGAGGGCGCGGGCTGGCTGGCCCCGCTGGCGCGTCAGCGCGATGCCGAAAGCGTTGCCCGGGCCTGGCTGCGCGAGGATGGCCGCATCCGCGACCTGATTGCGGCGGTGTCGCGCAGCGGGCTGCCGGAAGCCGGGGCAGTGGTGCACCTGCTGGAGCGCGGCGCGCGCAAGCGGGCTACGGAAGAAGCACTGGGGCTGGAATGACCGCCATGGGCGGCGCCTTGTGATAGCCCCGCGCGAATTCGCAATTCTGTCGCGGGGTAGGCGCCGCACTTGCGGACTTGATTTTTCGCGGGGGCTCGCCCAATATGCCGGTCCGTTTCCGGTGGCGCGGGCAGGCGTGCACTGTCCGGAGGCGGGAAGGAGGTTGCTGCCGTGAACAAGGAAGGACAACACAAGGACGGTCCGTTGAAGGACCGTTACAGGCGCGGTTTCGTCGAGGTGATGTGCCCCAAGTGCCGCACCACGCGCATCATCGTGGTGCCGGAAGAGCCCATGCCGCGTTGCGAGACGTGCCGCGTCGAGATGATTGTCAAGGAAGTGCTTACCGAGGGCAAGTACTAGTCCGCACGGCGGTCTTTCGTCCCCCGGCGTCGTCAGATTTTGCCATTTGCTCCGGTCACGTACGAAAAGAGTACGCTCCCTCCGCAATTGGCGCATCTTCCTCGCCGGAGAACGAAACTCCTGCCGTGTGCACGGGTGCACCAGGCATCCACAAATTTCAATGCGGGCTCCCGTGGGGCCTGCGCCGCGCCCCGCGCGTTTTGGGCGGATTGCCGACGCCCGCCGTGCGTCGGGGCGCGGCATCGCGTTGCCGGTTGTGGTTTTTCAACGATATCCGATGGAGGAACGCATGAAACTGTTCAAGCTGCTGGCCGCCATGCTGCTGGCCGTGCTCGTCGCCGCGCCCGCCATGGCCGCCGACATCGAGCTGGCCAAGAAATCCACCCTCAACGAAATCGTGGCGCGCGGCGAACTGCGCGTCGGCTTCGACGCGGGCTACATGCCCTTTGAAATGACCGACAAGAACGGCAACTACGTCGGCTTCGACATCGACCTGGCCAAGGAACTGGCCAAGGCCATGGGCGTGAAGTTCGTGCCCGTGAACACCGATTTCGACGGCATGATCCCGGCCCTGCTCAGCGACAAGTTCGACATCATCATCAGCGGCATGACCGTGACCCAGGAACGCAACCTGCGCATCAACTTCGCCAACCCGTACATCGTGGTCGGCCAGTCGGTCATCGTCAGCAAGAAGCTTGAAGGCAAGGTCAAGACCTGGGAAGACCTGAACAAGCCCGAATACACCGTGGTCTCGCGCCTTGGCACCACCGGCGAGGAAGCCGCCAAGCGCATGCTGCCCAAGGCCAAGTACAAGTCCTTCGAAAAGGAAGCCGACGGCGCGCTGGAAGTCATCAACGGCAAGGCCGACGCCTGGGTGTACGACATGCCCTTCAACGTGGTGTTCATGGCCGAGCAGGGCAAGGGCAAGGCCATTCACCTGGACAAGCCCTTCACCTACGAGCCGCTGGGCTTCGGCATCAAGAAGGGTGACCCCGATTTCCTGAACTTCCTGGACAACTTCCTGAGCCAGATCAAGAACGATGGCCGCTACGAGCGCATCTACAGCAAGTGGATGAAGTCGACCGAGTGGCGCGCCCAGGTGCAATAGCCTGAGGTTTACGGCAGGGGCGGGCATCCGCCCGCCCCGCCTTGCTCCATCCGGCCCGGGTCCCCGCGGTTTCGCGCGGGTGCGGTTCCCCGTTTCTTCCCCCTCACCGGGAAAGGGCAGGGAACTGCCCCCGCGCGAAGCCATGCGGCTTTCGCCGCGCCTTGGCGCGGCCATCTCCCCGGCGCTTTCGCCGTCCGCAGGGTTTCGCACCCGCGTCGGGCGCGTGGCCGCGCCGCAAAAGGAATCACGATGACGCAGTACAGAGGGCTGGACAAGCCCAAGGGCAGGAGCTTCTTCCTGTTCTGGAAAGCCATGTTCGTGGCGGCCATGCTGGCGCTGGTGGCGTTCTTCTGGGTCGCCTCCTCGTCGGTGGAATACATCTGGCGCTGGAACCGCGTGCCCCAGTATTTCTGGGTGAACGAGGCGGCGGACGTGCGCGCCGAGGCGGAAGGCGACGTAACCATCATCGACCGCCAAGGCAACGAACAGCGAGTGGTGGTGCGCGACGCCTCCGGCGAGGAGCACACCCACCTGCTGCCCGGCGAGGGCAAGGTGCTGGTGTCCTCCGGCGACTTCGCCTACCGGGGCGACGTGCTGGGCCGCTACCAGATGAACAGGCCCGGCATCCTGCTGGAAGGGCTGTGGGTAACCCTTGAAGTCAGCGTGCTGGCCATCATCGGTGGCATCGTCATCGGGGTGGTCACGGGGCTGTGCCGCATCTCCATCAACCCCATGCTGCGCTGGGGTGCCATCGCCTACATCGAGATCATTCGCGGCTCGCCGCTCCTGGTGCAGATATTCCTGTGGTATTTCGTGGTGGGCACGCTCATCAACGCCCTGCTGGAGCACGTGGGCCTTGGGGGCATATCGCCCCTGTGGTACGGCGTCATGGCGCTGGCCCTGTTCACCGGGGCCTATGTGGCCGAAATCGTGCGTGCGGGCATCCAGTCGGTGCACCGTGGGCAGATGGAGGCCGCGCGCTCGCTGGGCATGAGCTACGCCCAGGCCATGCGCAAGGTCATCCTGCCGCAGGCCTTCCGGCGCATCATGCCGCCGCTGGCCGGGCAGTTCATCAGCCTGATCAAGGATTCGTCCCTGCTCGGGGTCATCGCCATTCGCGAACTGACCAAGGCCACGCGTGAGGTGGTCACCACCTCGCTTCAGCCGTTCGAGCTGTGGATCGTCTGCGCCGTGCTGTACCTTGTGCTTACCTTCACCCTTTCGCTGTTCGTGCAGTACCTTGAACGCAGGGCCATCCGATGATCAACGCAACCAACGTCCACAAGTTCTTCTACACCCCCGACAAGTTGCACGCCCTGCGCGGCGTGTCGCTTTCCGTCGCCCCCGCCGAGGTGGTGGTCATCATCGGCCCCTCCGGCTCGGGCAAGAGCACCTTCCTGCGCTGCCTGAACCGGCTGGAATACGCCGATGACGGCGCCATCCGCATCGAGGGCCGCGACATCCTGGACCCGGACTGCGAGATCAACGAGGTGCGGGCCGAGGTCGGCATGGTGTTCCAGTCGTTCAACCTGTTTCCGCACCTGACCGTGCTGGAGAACCTGACCCTGGCCCAGACCACCGTGCGCAAGCGCGGCAAGGCCGAGGCCGAGAAGAAGGGCATGGAGCTTCTGCGCAAGGTGGGCATTGCCGAAAAGCACAACGTGTACCCGGACCAGCTTTCCGGCGGGCAGCAGCAGCGCGTGGCCATTGCCCGTGCGCTGGCCATGGACCCGAAAGCCATGCTGTTCGACGAGCCCACCAGCGCCCTGGACCCGGAAATGGTGGGCGAAGTGCTGGACGTCATGAAGAATCTGGCCCGCGAGGGCATGACCATGGTGGTGGTGACCCACGAGATGGGCTTTGCCCGTGAAGTGGCGGACCGCGTGGTGTTCATGGACCAGGGCAGCATTCTGGAAGTGGGGTCGCCGGACAAGTTCTTTACAGCGCCGGAGCATGAGCGGACGAAGCTGTTCCTGAGCCAGATATTGTAAGTGCGGTCAGGCCGCGTCCTTTCGTCCTCTGGTCGTCCTCTGGTCGCCCTCCGGCCATCGTGTGCAATGCGGCAGAGGTCTCGCCGGAGAACGAAAATCCTGCGGCCTGCACAGCCCGACGCGACTCGGCCTGGTCTCTGAAAGGCAAAGACACCGCGCATCTTGCAGGCAATTTCCGGGGCATTCCATGCAATGGATGCCCCGGTTGTCTTCACGGCGCGCCCATTTTTTTTGGGGGGGATGCCCCCTGTTGCCCCCGTCAGACGTAACGGGTAGAGTCGCGCCCAACTGCTGACCGTCTGGTGACGCGACTGGTGACGCGACTGGCGTTTGCGGTGCGAGGGGTTGGCGTGAATCATGAATTTCTGGCCTTTCTGGGGCTGGCTGCGCTGCTGGTGGTAACCCCCGGCCCGGACACCATGCTGGTGGTGCGCAATTCGTTGCGTATGGGCGCGCGGGGCGGCGTGGCCACCACGCTGGGCTGCGTGTCGGGGCTGCTGGTGCACGTGGTGTGTTCCGGCCTTGGCGTGTCCGCCGTGCTGGTGCATTCCGCCGGGGCCTTCCATGTGGTGCGCCTGGTGGGGGCCGCCTATCTGGTGTGGCTGGGCGTGCGCGCCCTGCACTCCACGTGGAAGGGTGGTCCTGATGTGCCAGCCGCGCCGGTTACGCATGACGCGCCGGTTACGCATGACGCGCCGACGGCACCCGGCGTGTGCGAAACGCCAAGCTCCGCGCCGTCCGGCCCGGCACATTGGCGCGCGTACCGCGCCGCCTCGCGCGGCATGGTGAGCCGGGCGTGGATGGAAGGCTTTCTGAGCAACGTGCTGAACCCCAAGGTGGCCGTGTTCTATCTGGCCGTGCTGCCCAACGTGGTGGCCGCCGGGGGCATGGCGGGGGCCGATGGCGCCTCCGGGGCGGGTGCCCTGGGCGGCGCCTTTGTCCGGGCCTGCCTGTTTGGCGGCATGCAGGCCGTGGTGGCCGTGCTGTGGTTTTCGTTCCTGTCCGTTTCGGTGCACCGGGCGCGTGCCACGCTGTTGCGCCCCGGCGTGCAGCGGGCCCTGGAAGGCGGCGTGGGCGGTCTGATGGTGGGTTTCGGCCTGCGTCTTGCCCTTGATCGTGGGTGACCGCGGTTGACCGTGGTTGATAGCGGTCGAGCCGGGCGGCTCCACTGGATTCATCCGGGCTCACCTGTGCATGACCACGCACGGCCCTGGCCGTGCGCAGCTTCAACGGAGGTTTCCATGCGGCGTATTGATCCGGTTCTTGCTCCGACCGCCCTCGTGCTGGCCCTCGTGCTGATCCTGTCCCTTGCCGGGTGCGGCGGGCGCGGCGGCTTGTCGCACGTGACCACCGATCCGTTGATAGTGGCGTGCCAGGTGCGCTGCCAGCAGGACGACGAGTACGGCGTGCTTACCCGCAACGGCTGCATGCGCGGATGCGAGGCCTCCCGTGTGCGTTTTCCGTTGCGCGGCAGCCATTACCTGTCCGAGGAAGCCTGCGTGAAGGGCGTGGACGCCCTGAATGTGGAAGAGCAACTGCGCGTCATGAATACCTACTGCGAAGATACCTGGGTGAACATCCACTCCCGCAAGGGCTGCAAGGATGCCGCACAGGCCTTCTACGACGCCATGGGCGAGCATCTCTGCCGCCCCGATGCCCGGTAGGGACAGCGTGCAGTCTTTGCGCCCGGCCTTTCGCGCGGTGGGGCGAACGTGCCTGCCGCAGATGTTGCGGGGCAAAGGCGACGCCCAGCCCCCGGGCGGGGCGCGCATGATCCCGGTCGCAGCACAAGGGGGGGGATCCGAATCATGTCCACTATGCATACCGCATGCAGGGAGGCCGCCATGGGCGACGACCGCGTGATGCTTGACGTTGCCACCATGCCCGTGCCCAGGGGGGGCATCATCGCGCTGGCCGCTGGCCCCGTGGGGTTGCCGGGGGCGCTGCCCGCGCTGGCCGCCGTGCAGGCGGACGTGGTGCTGGGGCTGGCCGTGGGTGCCACCCTGCATGACGCCCTGCTGGATCCCATGGGCGATCCGCTGTTCCGGGTGGTGGGGCGCACCCTGTTGCCCCGTTCCGGCTCGGCACATGCCGGGGCCTGCGTGTTCGTGGAAGCCCTGTGTGACGAACCGGGCGGTCGGGTGCTGCACCTGCTGGCGCGACGCCGGGGGCGCGCCCTGGCCTGGGTGACCCTTTCCGACAAGGGCGCCGCCGGGCTGCGTCAGGACGCCAGCGGCCCCACCATAGCCGAGATGGTGCGCGAGGCCATGCCGCTGTGCATCGAACGCGGCTACCTGCTGCCGGACGACGGCCAGCGTCTGCGCGCCTTGCTGGTGGACCTGGCCCTGACCCAGGGCTACGACCTCATCCTGACCACCGGCGGCACCGGCATCGGCCCGCGCGACGTGACGCCGGAGGCCACTATGGCGGTCATCGAACGGCGTCTGCCCGGCTTCGAGCAGGCCATGATGACGGCAAGCCTGGCCAAGACGCCCAACGCGGTCATTTCGCGCGCGGTGGCGGGCACCCTGGGCGGGGCGGTCATCGTCAATCTGCCTGGCAGCCGGAAGGCCGTGGCCGAAAATCTTGCCGCCGTGCTGCCCGCGCTGGCCCACGCGCTGGACAAGTTGCAGGGGGATCCTGCCGAGTGCGGCGGCTAGGGGCTGCCTCCAGCTTGTCTTTTTGCCCGTTCGGCGCGCCTGCGAGTGCTGCGGCCATCGTGCGCACCGCCGTCAAGCTTTGTCTGGCATGGCCTGTTGTCTTCATCCGTACAGTTCGCTTCGCTCATGTAACGGTTGAGGCATCCCCCTTCCTCCAGGCCCGTTTTCCTTGTCAACGAACAAAAATCCCAAGCTGGAGCCGGCCCCTGGGATTGATGTGAGTTTCCGCATGCCGGGGGCATGCAGCACGGCAACCAAATCCAACAATCAACCGGCACCGTAGATGCCGGAGCGAAAGGAAACGGACGTCGCGTATTTCGGGGGAAAGCGCGGTGGACCGTTCGTCCCGTCAGAGACACACTCATGCAGCAGCCTTTGCAAGTCAGGCTCATCGACCTAACCGTGGCCTTTTCCCGTGCGCTCGATTTGGTCAGCCCGGCCGTGGCCGCGCATCACGTGCACGTGGGGTTCATCGCCGCGCGGCTTGCCGAGCGCCTTGGCCTGCCCGACAGGGACAGGTGCGAGCTGCTGCTGGCTTCGCTGATGCACGACGCGGGTGCCGTGCCGCTGAAGGCGGCGCTGGAAGGGCTGGTTTTCGAGCAGGACATGGATTCGCACTCCCGCGCCGGGGCCGTGATGCTGGGTACCTGCCCGCGTCTGGCAGAGGCCGCGCGTCTGGTGCGCCATCACCATGCGCCGTGGTGCCACGGCAGGGGAGAGGACGGCGTTCCCGAAGCCGCGCACATCATCCACATGGCCGACAGGCTGGACGTGCAGCTGCGGCGTGGCGAAGACCCCGCCCGGCAGTTTCCGGGCGCCATGAAACGACTGGAACGGGGGCGATCCATCCTGTTCCGGCCCGATGCGCTGGACGCCCTGTACGACCTGACGGCCGACCCGGATTTTGCCGCCGGGCTGCGCGCGCCGGAATGCCATCTGCACTCCGGTACGGGCAGCAAGCTGGAAAACGAGGTTCTGGATGCCGACGGGATCATCTCGTTTTCCGCGCTGTTCTCGCTGGTCATCGATTCGCGCAGCCCCTTCACCGCCACCCACTCCAGCGGCGTGGCGGAAACGGCCCGCCTGCTGGCCCGCTGGGCCGGGTTCGACGGCCCGCAGGGCAAGGCCCTGTACGTGGCGGGGCTGCTGCACGACATCGGCAAGCTGGGCGTTTCGCTGGACATCCTGGAAAAGCCGGGGCGGCTGGACGATGGGGAAATGTACCTGATGCGCCGCCATGCGGAGCACAGCATGGATATTCTGGCATCTGTCCCCGGCTTCACCAGGGTGGCCACCTGGGGCGCGCTGCACCACGAACGCATGGACGGCAGCGGCTATCCCTACGGGCTTGCAGGCGACGACCTGCCCCTGCCGGCGCGCATCGTGGCCGTGGCCGACGTGTTCACGGCCATTGCGGAGGACCGCCCCTACCGGGGCGGCATGCCGCCCGACGCGGCCCGCGCCGTGCTGCGCGAACAGGCCCGCGACGGCAAGCTGGACGCCGAACTTGTGGACCTGCTGCTCTCGCGGTACGAGGAAATGGATGCTGCTCGCCGTCAGGCGCAGGAGCGGGCACGTCATGATTTCGGCCTGGTGCGCGAAGCACTGGCGCATGAGCCGGACGATGCGGAGTGCCGTGAATCGGCTGCCTGAAACGGTATGCACCATCAAAACTGAACAGAACGGAACCGGACGCGTACATGAATCCCTTTTCGCGCATCGCGGCCATCTGCCGCATGATCAAGATCGAGCACTCGGTGTTCGCGCTGCCCTTTGCCTATGCCGGTGCCTTTTTGGGGGCCGGGGGCTGGCCGGGCCTGGTGCCCCTGCTGGTGCTTACCGTGGCCATGGTGGCCGTGCGTTCGTTCGCCATGGCCTTCAACCGTCTGGTGGACCTGAAGTACGACCGTCTGAATCCGCGCACGGCAGGCCGCCCGCTGGTCACCGGTGAAATTTCCGTGGCCTGGACCTGGGCCTTCACCGTGTTCATGTCCGTGCTGTTCGTGGCCGCCTGTGCCGGGCTGAACCGGCTGTGCCTGTACCTTGCGCCACCCGCGTTGCTGGTGGCCGCCTCGTACAGCCTGCTGAAGCGCTTCACCTGGCTGTGCCATTTCTTTCTGGGCGGCGTGCTGGGGCTGGCCCCGGTAGCCGGGTGGATCGCCGTGGACCCGCAGTTCACCGTACCCGCCGTGCTGCTGTTCTGGGGGGTGCTGTTCTGGGTGGCCGGGTTCGACATCCTGTATTCGTGCCAGGACATGGAGTTCGACCGGTCCATGGGCCTGCATGCCGTGCCCGCCCACTTCGGCCTGCCCACCGCACTGGTGGTTTCCGCCTTCTGCCATGCCAACGCGGCCATCTTCCTGCTGCTGGCGGGCTGGTCCGCCTCGCTGGGCTGGCCGTGGTACGCGGTGTGGGCGGTCATTGCGGGGGTGTTGGCGTGGGAGCACCGCATCATCAGCCCCGACGACATGTCGCGGGTGAACATGGCCTTCTTCACCCTGAACGGCGTCATCGCCTTCATGGTGCTGGGGGGGGCGCTGCTGGGACTTTATTTCGGGTAGAGTGGGTGCCACGGGCGCCCTTCGGCCTTGGCTGTCTTCGGTTTCCACCGCCGGGAGGTCCACCATGCGGCTGACCATGGCGCAGGAATACAATCGTCGCCGGGTGCAGGCCATGTACGGCTGGCAGGTGGCGGTACCCGTGCCGCATGACGGCATCGGCATGGACGGCGAGGCGGCCGGGCGGCTGCGCGAGGCCGCCGCGCAGGTGGCCGCCGAT
>NZ_VSMK01000054.1 GCF_011682075.1 Nitratidesulfovibrio liaohensis | reverse complement strand
CGTGCTGGCCCTGTGCGCCCTGTGCGTGCTGCCCGTCCTGCTCGCCGCCTGCGGGGGGCGCCAGCAGCCCGCGCCGCAGGCGCAGGAACAGGCCCTGCCCGCCAAACCCATTCTGGAGTTCATGACCAGCAACCCGGCTGGGGCTTCCGCCGTGCTGGACGACCCGGAATTCGGCACCGGCATCCGGGTGGTTGTGGAGGGGCTGTTCACCTCGGCCAGCGGAGAGGAATGCCGCCGCGCCACGCTGCTTTCGCAGCATGGCGAGGCAGAGGTGGTCATCGCGTGCCGCCCGGCGGGCAGCGGCGACGACGTTGCGTGGCAGATGGCCCCGCGCATCTGGGGGCAGGGGATAGCCCGGCCCGCGCAATAGGAATTTTTCGGGTCACCCGGGATGCCCGGACGGAGCAAAGGGGCCGTGATGGCCCGATGAGCCGGACTGGCCGGGCTGGCCTGACTGGTCTGACTGTCTAGTGTCGGCATGCCCGGCGCAGGCGTCGGAGGGCCTTCCGCTTCGGGCGGGTGCGTCGTTTCCGCCGCAACAATCACATAGACACAGCACGCTTCCATCCGCCGGGTGCACACCGCACCCGGCGTAGCCAATTACGGATACCAGCCATGGATATCGCACCGTTTTTCCGTCACGCCGCGCCCCGCCGCGCGGGGGCTGCCGCATGGCTGCCCGCCCTTTTCCTGCTGCTCGCTCTGGCCGTGCTGCTTGGTCCGGCGGGCACCGCCGCGCTTGCCGCTCCGTCCGAGGCCAAGTCGTCCGCATCGTCCGGTGCCGCCCAGGCTCCCGGTGCCGACCTGCCGCCCTTCGCCGCCAACCTGTTCCAGGGCAACTTCGGGCAGGCCCGCAGCGCCGAGGCGCGCGAACTGACACCCGGCGACCGGCTGGTGCTGCGCCTGTGGGGCGACCGCAACTTCGACGGCGTGGTCACGGTGAACGATGCGGGCGACATCGAGGTGCAGGACCTGGGTGCCGTGCCCGTGGCGGGCCTTGCCCAGGCCCAGGTTACCGAGGCCATCCGCAGCAAGCTCAGCGCGTCCGGCGTGGAGAACGTGCAGGTCTACGTCAGCCCGTTGGACGGGCGGCCCGTGTCGGTCTTCGTCACCGGGTTCGTCATGAAGCCGGGCCGCTACAACGGCGCGCCGTCCGATTCGGTGCTGGCCTTCCTGGACCGGGCGGGCGGCATCGATCCCCGGCGCGGCAGCTACCGCACCATCCGCCTGCTGCGCGGCGGGGCGGAACTGGGCAGCTTCGACCTGTATCCCTTTGCGCTGAAGGGCGCGCTGCCGCTGGTGCGCCTGCTGGATGGCGACACCATCGTGGTGGGCGAAAAGGGCCCCGCCGTGTCCGCCAGCGGCGAGATACGCAACGCCGCGCGCTTCGAATTCCGCAAGGGCGAGGCCACCGGGGCCAGGCTGGCCGAAATGGCCGACCCGCTGGCCACTGCCTCGCACGCCAGCATCGTGGGCACCCGCAACGGCGCGCCCTTCAACCTGTACCTTCCCCTGCGCGAATTCCGCACCCTGCCGCTGGCCGACGGCGACCGGGTGGAATTTCTGGCCGACACCCCCGGCGACACCATCATGGTCGAAGTGCAGGGGGCCATCCGGGGGGCGTCGCGCTTTCCGCTGAAGCGCACCGCCCGCCTGCGCGACGTGCAGCAGTACATTGCCGTGGATGCCGACCGGGCCGACCTTTCCGGCCTGTACATCAAGCGGCGCAGCGTGGCGGCCCGCCAGAAGCGCGCCATCGAGGACGCCCTGCGCAGGCTGGAGGAAAGCTCGTTCACGGCCACCTCGGCCAGCCCGGAAGAAGCGCAGATCCGCAACCACGAGGCGGAGATGATCGCCAAGTTCGCTGAAAAGGCCCGCAACGTGACGCCCGAGGGCATCGTGGTGGTGGGCAGCGGCGGCAAGGTGGCCGACATCGCGCTGGAGGACGGCGACGTCATCGTCATTCCGGAAAAGAGCGACGTGGTGCTGGTGACCGGCGAGGTGGTGATGCCCCAGGCCATCGTGTGGAACGGCGACAAGCGCCTGAAGGACTACGTGCGCGGCGCGGGCGGCTACACCAACCGCGCGGACACCGGCAACATCCTGCTGGTGCGCCCCAACGGCGAGGTGTTCCGCACGTCCGACACCACCATCGCGGCGGGCGACCAACTGCTGGTGCTGCCGCGCGTGGATTCCAAGAATCTGCAGACGGTCAAGGACATGTCGCAGATTCTCTACCAGATCGCGGTGGCCACAAAGGTGGTCATCGGGTTGTAGGCCCGCCGGGCCTGCCGGGAGATGGACATGAAGGATGCCGACATGAAGGGTGCCGACAAGGACGCTTCGGAAGCGGGCCTGACCGAGGAGGAGCGCCGCGCCCTGCGCGCCGCCCGGCGCGATGCCTTGCTGGGCGTGCCGTTGGATCTGCGCACCCGTGTGCAGGAGGACAAGCGCCGCAAGCGGCGTGATGCCCCCAAACACAAGGGGCGGGCCTTCGAGGACGACGGCAGCGGGGCCGCGGGAAGGGGCGGAAAGGACGGGGACGAGTAGTCGGATGGGACTGGATCGGGCCGTGCCGGACTGGCCCGTGCAGGGCCGGATTGAACCGGGTTGAAACGGACTGGGACCGGCGCTGCCGACCGTGCCGGGACGAACGGTATTTTCAGGCGGGTTCCCTGCGGGGGGCCGCCGTACGGAATGACGAAAAGAGAGCCGATGGATCGCATCCATCGGCTCTCTTTCCGTTCCGGCCATGCCGGGGAATTTCCAACAAAGGGCCAAGGCTCGCGGGACAGGGGCTGCCCGCGCGTCCTGCCGTGGCGGTTACGCCGTGCAGCAGGTCTTGCGCAGGGTTTCCATTTCCTCTTCCTCGTCGGCGGGGTTGCCCAGGTCCAGCACATGGCGGCCCAGCACGTAGTGCATCAGGCGGGGCTTTTCGGCCGACTCCTCCAGCGCGTCGATGATGCGGGCAATGCGCCGCGTGGAACGCAGCACGCCGTCCAGCTGTTCCGTCAACTGCGTGGTGTCCATGCCGTGCAGGGCATTGGCCAGCCGCGCGGCGGCTGCATGGGCCTTGGAGCCTTCGGGCAAAAGTCCGCGCAATTCGTCGGCGGCATGCACGGCGTCGTCCCAGTCGTCGGCCATGTCGTCAAGCAGTTCCGCGCAGTATTCCGCGTGGTTGCGCAAAATGGCCAGGGCGTTGTTGCCGTGGTGGGCCACGGCCCCGGCGGCCTTTTCCAGCGCATCGCGGGCCACGGCCACGCGGCTGCCGGTGGTCAGGGCCACGATGCGCGAGCACTTGGCCAGAAAGCGGGCGTCATAGCTGTCGAAGCCGTGTTCGCGCTCGGAATACAGCAGCACCAGCCCGAAGGGCGGACGACCGCCCCGGTCGCGCAGCACGAAGGCCAGGCGCGAGCGGTAGCCCACCTTGTAGGCCATGCAGTCGTACGAATCGCCGCCGCGATCCATGCCCATCAGGTTGTTGGAAAGCACGTGGCGGGTGCCGTCGCACACCGCGCGCATGACCGGGTGCCCGGCCAGGCCTTCTTCCAGCACCGGCGAAAAAAGCGGGATGGGCCCGCCGTCCTCGCGTTCCGCCGCGATGATCTGCCACTCGCCGTCGTCGTCGCGCAGGCGGCACACGAACATGTCGGCATGAAAGGCGCGCAGCAGCACGGCGGCGCTTTCACGCAGAACCATTTCCGGCGGGGCCATTTCGTCGGCAATACCCAGCAACTCGCTGGTGACGCGCAACAGGGTTTCCGTGTCGTGGCGCTGGGCTGTGAGGCCGGACAGCAACTGCATCAGGTCGCGCCAGTTGCGGATGGGCGCGGCGTGCATGTCGGGGCGCCAGCCCGTGTCCAGCACGGCCTTGGCGGCGGGCAGCAGGGCGAGAATGGCGGCGCGCGCCTTGGGCGGCGCGGAGCGGAGCAGCAGGGAGATGTCCTGCCGCAACGTGCGGGGGGCTGTGGGGGGCATGAGGGGCGGATTCACGGTCCGTCGGCCGGTTCTCGAGTCGGCGCGTGCATCTGTGTCCGCACGCCGCAGGGGGCGGTGGCACGGCGGACACAGGGCCGCGCGAGTGCTACATAGATATCCGACGTCACAATGTCCAGTACAAAAGCACAAGGTGTTTGACATGACCGCCGCCCCTGCACTATGAGACGTATCCCGTCACGGGCGGCAGCGGGCCGAACGCAGGCCGCAACCGTTCGTTGCCCATGGGGAGGTGCGGGCCATGGTGCTTTCGGGCGACATGCCGTAGTATCCTGCCACCATTGCCTTGCCGTATTGGCCTTGCCATGATTGTCTTGCCATACCGGGGCGGTTAGCTCAGCTGGTAGAGCGTCGGCCTTACAAGCCGAATGCCGGGGGTTCGATCCCCTCACCGCCCACCATGAAAAGAACGAAGGGGTTTGTCCGAACAGGACGAACCCCTTTTCATTGGTCTACATGGCCAGCGTGCCCCAGAACGGTGTCATTTTGGGCCGGTCTGGCACTTTGAATGCTGCGGGAAGTGTGATGTGGAATTCATTCCGGAAGTACGAGGCAAGGTCGAATCCGTAATAGATCATGTCTGCGGCAAAGATCGAGTATACGGGATTTGCGGCTTCGTGCGGCGTTACCGGAATGTAGCGGTTGCCATAAATGGGAATGAGTCTGGGAATGCCCGGAAATGGGTTTGTTTCCGTGGCGAAGCCGGTGCCGTCGAACGATATCCCCATTTCCTCGTGCAGCTGTTTCCCGGCGTCTACCATCTCTTTTAGTTCAGTGGTGACTCTGTGCAAGATGTCCTTGCGGCAGGTTTCCGAAGTCAGCGCTTGGCGCCAGTGTATGAAACGGTCCTGCACGGGATGCGCCATGTTCAGCAGAAGCCGTAGGTCCGGGGGGAAACGAAAGGAGAAAATGCTTTCGATCTGGGCCAGTTCCTCGGAAGTTAGACCGCGCTCAAAGACGACGTCTTTTTTACGAAGAAGTTCAAGGAGAACGCGCATCTTCTCCGCATCGGGAGGTGTAGTTTGGGCCATGCATGACTTGTATGTCTGTACGGTGCGGATGACAACCGGTCATGCCGAGCACGGCGGTCACCACGCGTGAAGGAAAGGCCTCCGTTTCCGGAGGCCTTTCCTTTTTGTCAATGCCCGGTGCGCCCGAAAAGGGCGTAATCACGCCATCCCTGCTACGACTTCATGCCCTCGATGATGGCGCGCAACTCCTCGGCCATGCGGGCCACTTCGGCAATGGCCAGGGCCGACTGGTTCATGGCCTCTGCCGTCTCGCTGGAGATGACGTTCAACTCCTCGGTGGCGCGGGCGATCTGTTCGCTGGCCGCCGACTGTTCCTCGGCGGCGGATGCGATGGAGCGCACCATGTCCGCCGTGTCCACCGAAACGCTGAGAATCTCGTGCAGCGATGCCCCGGCCTGGGCCGACCGTTCCGCCGAGGTGTCCGCGTCGGCACCGGCAAGGCCCATCAGGTTCACGCTCTTCTGGGTCACCTGCTGGATGGCCCGGATGACCTGCCCCACCTCGTTGGTGGCGCTCATGGTCTTTTCCGCCAGCTTGCGCACCTCGTCGGCCACAACGGCGAACCCGCGTCCGGCGTCACCCGCGCGGGCAGCCTCGATGGCCGCGTTCAGGGCCAGCAGGTTGGTCTGGTCGGCGATGTCCGAGATCATGTCGATGATGGCGCCGATGCCGTCGGCCTGCTTGCCCAGTTCGTGCAGGCTGACGCCCATTTCGGTCATGCGGTCGCGCAGGGCGCGGATGGAGCCCACGGTGTCGTGCACCACCTTTTCACCCTGTTCGGCGCGTGAACGGGCCAGGTCGGCATTTTTCGCGGCATTGCCCGCGCTGCGCGCCACTTCCAGGATGGAGGCGTTCATCTGCTCCACGGCGGTGGCCGATTCGGAAACGCGGATCTTCTGGTTTTCCGTGCCGCGGCTGGATTCCTCTATCTGCGATGCCAGTTCTTCCGCCGCCGTGGACAGCCGGGCCGAAACGTCCATGGCGGCTCGGGCCGCCTCGGCGATGCGGTCGCGCTGGGCCTCGATCTGCTGCTGCTTCTCCACCATCTCGCTGATGTCGTTCCAGAACGAGATGGAGCCCAGCAGTCCACCGTCCATGTCGTAGAACGGGGTAGTCACCACGCTGATGTGCACGGTGCGCTTGCCGTCCTGCGACGTCCACACGGTCTGCCCGGTAAAGGTGCGCCGTTCCGTGATGGCCTTGTCGGACAGCGTTTCTCGGTTGGGGTCGAACCAGTAGAATTCGCCGGACTTCATGCCGTAATAATCCGAGGGCGGCTTTGGCCTGCCCAGCAGTTCACAGACCTGGGTGTTGGCCCAGGACATGGTGAAGTCGGGCGCCACGATGCCGCAGGGCGTGGGAATGCCTTCCAGCACCCCCCGCGCGAAGCCCAGTTCGCGCTTGATGCGGTCCTTCATGCGCCGGGTGTTGTCGGCAAGGTCCGCCAGTTCGCAGGTGAAGTTGCCCTCGAGGCTGGTGCCGAAGTCACCCCCGGCGATGTCCGCGGCAAAGCGCCCCACGGCCTGCAACGGCACCACCACCAGCTTGCGCACCAACAGCACCATGGCGCTCGCCAGCAGGATACAGACCGTCACCGCGATGGCGGCCACCACGTTGCGCAGCGAGTACGCCTCGGCCAACAGTTCCGATTCGTTCACCGTACCTGCCAGAATCCAGCCGGTCTGGGCGATGCGGTTGAATACCGCCAGCTTGCGCTGTCCCTTGAGATCATACTCCAGCACGCCGTCTTGTCTGCCCAGCATATCGCGCACGAAGGGCAGGTCCTTGCCGGGTTGTAGCAAGGTGGCCGGGTCGGGATGGGCGATGAATGTGCCGTCGCCATCCAGCAGATACAGGTAGCCCGTCGCGCCGATCCTGATGGGCGTGATGGCGCTTTTGGTGAAGGCGCTGAAGTCGAACGACACCTGCACCCCGCCGATGAGCGCGCCCGTGGCGTCGCGTAACGGTACCGCCATGCGGAAGACCATGCGGTCGCCTTCGGCCTTTTGCACCGACTTGTCCAGGGCCAGTTCGCTTCCGTCCAGCACCTGCCGGACCACGGGGTGCTTGGTCTTGTCCTGCCCCCGCTCGTCCACGCCGCCGTTGTTGGCCCCGACGATGACCACGCCGCGCTTGTCGAAGGCGTAGGCAGACCAGATTTCGTCGTACGTCTTCAGATAGTCGCGGAAGCGGTTCTGGGCCACGCCGTTCTCGTCCTGGCCGTCCACCACTGCCTCGATGATGGCCCGCTGCCGGGCCAGGGCGATGGCCAGCTTTTTCTGGTTGCCCAGATAGATGTCCGTGGCCGTCTTCGCGGTCCGGACCAGCGCCTGCGATCCGGTGCGCTGCAGATCCAGCGCAAGATCCATGGTGGATGCCACCACGTACCAGCCAAGCCCCGCGAACCCGAGGACCAGCAGCGTGATGACCAGCGCGCCGATCCTGGTGTTCAACCTGTCGAAAAATCCCGCATTGCCCCGCATGCTGCCTCCCTGGTGATGGAACGCCCTCTTCGTTCCATCGACTGCAATCCAGAATAAGTTAATACGCGAACTTTAATTTTAATGTGTTTTCCAGTGGATGGCACCGTATCACTTTCTAATGCGGGCATGCGCAGGGGATATTCGAAATCATGTTCCTTCACGATTCCCGCATGTTGTGTATTTTCAGACCTTGCTATGCGTAATTGCAGTGAACGGTTCATCTGGGGCGCTGTGCGTCCCGGGCGGGATATCGGGGGGCGCATGCCGGTCGGCGCACGAAGGCGTGTCACGCACGGAAAAAACGTGCGGGAGCGCGCGGGCGGAGACTGGAGAGCGCTTTGTTGGCGCGTGGTCGTGGACGTGGGGGGAGGGCGAACATGAAGGTGGACATGACAGGGCGGCATGTCCGAAGGGGGGCGGCACCCGTCGCGCGCCTGCTGCACCGATGGCGCGGCGGAAGGCGAAAAGACCGGGGGATGCGAAAAAGCGGGGCCGCCCGCACGCCTGCCGGGCTATGCCCCGGCCCGACGCGCGTGGGGCAGGCGCAGCA
>NZ_VSMK01000053.1 GCF_011682075.1 Nitratidesulfovibrio liaohensis | reverse complement strand
CGCGAGGCGGCCAGGGCCAGCCGGGCGGACAGCAGGTCGCGCACCTGCTGGGCCAGCGCGCGGTTCTTGCGCGGCATCCAGGCGATGCGCACCGGCCCGTGCGCGGGGCCGTCGGGAATGGCGGCTCCGGCATCCCCGCCTGCAAGGGCATCCGACCCGTCTGCCCCTTCCGTCCAGTTCGGATGGAACAGTTCAAGGTCGATGCCGGGGCGCAGCACCGGGGCCTCGCGCCCGGTCACCTCGCGGGTGTACCAGGCCACCGGGTCGGACACGGCCAGGAACGAGACGTCCAGTTGCGGCCAGGCCACGCCCGGCGGCAACGACGACAGCAGGTACGCCCAGTTCTGCACGTACACCACGCACCGCGCGCCCGCGCGCAGGCCGGGGGCCAGTGCGTTGACCCAGCCTTCCGGCACCAGCCACACGTCGTGCGGGGCCACGACGCTGGCAGCTTCGTCCCAGGCCATGACCGGCGCGGGCGGATTGTCCAGATCAAGCCCGGGCGCGCCCCCTTCGCGGGGGACGAGAAACACCGGATACCCGGCGGCATGCAGGTGCGCGGCCATGCGGTACAGCACGGCAAGGCCCCCGGTCATGCGGGGCAACGGCGGAACGAACAGAAAGGTGCGCATGGCGATGCTCCGTGATTGCGCGCAGCAAAGCAGATACCGGGGGGAAGGGCAAGAGGGGGCGGGACGGCACGCGTTTGGTCGGGACCGATCGGGACCGATCGGGACAGGCCGGGACGGCACGGGACTGGTTGGGACAGGGCGGGATTGCCCCGCTGCACTGGCCGGTGACTGGCAGGGCGGGGCTGGCTGGGCGGGCCGTCAATGCCCGTCATCTGCCCGCACGCCTGCATGCCCATACCCCACCAATCCGCCCGAAACGCAAACGCCGGGGACGGAAGGCTTCCCTCCATCCCCGGCGCAAAATCAGGCGGCGCTCAGGCTACTTGCCGCAGCACTTCTTGAACTTCTTGCCGCTGCCGCAGGTGCAGGGCTCGTTGCGGCCCACCTTGGGGGCCTCGCGGCGGAACGGCTCCTGCCCGTGCACCAGGCCGTCGGCGTAGTACCACACGCCGTCCTCGCACCGGAAAAAGCTGTCCTCGCGCAGTTCCTGCGGCACGCCGCCCAGCACGTAGTGGGCCACGAACGAAACCTCGCCGGTCTCGTCGCCGGGCTGGCCGCCCTTCACGGACAGCACTTCCAGCCCCTTCCAGTCCACGGCCTCGGACCAGGCGCGCATTTCGTCAACGCTGACTTCCTCGCGCATGGCCGGGTGGGTGGAGGTGTCCAGGTAGTCGAAAGCGTGCAGGCAGTGGGCGGAATAACGCGAGCGCATCAGCGCTTCCGCCGTGGGCGCGGGCTTTTCGCCGCGCACGTAGGGACCGCAGCAGGCGTCCAGCGCAAGGCCGGAGCCGCAGGGGCAAAGCGTGGTCTCGGACATGTGGGTCGATCCTTCGGCCCGCCGCCCGACGCTTCGCCCCGCGAAGCCCGTCGGCGGTCCGCTAATGGTTACCGCAGCCGTGATGGCCGTGGGATGTACACAATTCCTGCCGGTCGGCCAGGCGGCCGTCCAGCCAGCTCCGGGCGGCGTCATGCACCGGGCCGGACGCGCCGCGCACCACGTCGATGCCGTGGCGGCGCAGCGTCATCACGGCGCCTTCACCCATGTTGCCGCCCACCAGGACGCTGACGCCAAGGTCCACCAGAACGGGCACGATGTTCGACTTGCACCCGCAGCCGGGGGGCGGCGTCAGGCGCTCTTCTTTCACAATGTTGCGGGTCTCGTCCACCGTCAGCAGGGTAAAATACTCGCAGTGGCCGAAATGTTCGTCAATGATGCCATCTCGCGAGGGCAGGGCAATTCTGAGCATGGGCTGAATTCCTCCGTGACAGGTATACGTTCCGCCCCTGATAATCCTTTGCGCCGGAAAGTCAATGATCACTTACATCATCGAATCCAGGCAGACACGGCAAGAAACGGCCCGTCGTTGCAGGCTCGGCAACGGTGCCGGTTCCTTGCCCGCGTGCCTTTGCGCACACCCGTGCATGCGCCAGACGGCTCGACCGGGCGTGCCATGCCCTCCGCCATCCCCCGCCGTGCCCTTGCGCCACAGGGTTTTCCCTCGTCCGCGTTATTCTGTACGGCCTGATGCGAGGCGGGGTGGCGCGGCACCACCGCGTGTGATACCCTTGGTGCATGGCTCGGGCCGGAGGCCCGCAGGAGCAGCGCCGGGCAGCGCTCCCCGCCCTTGCAGGAAGGGCGGCGGCAGGAACCGCGCCCCCGGTCTCATTTCCACCCCCGCCAGGAGACTTCGGGACCATGACAGACTCCACCAACGACCGACGCAAGCATTGCCGGCTTCCCAAGCCCTTTCCCGTCGAGGCCAGCGAGATCAGGTTTCCCCCGTCCAGCCAGGGCCGTTTCGAAACCCAGTGCTGCGACATCAGCGCCGGGGGGCTCAGCGTGCACAGCCCCCGTACCTTCGAGCCGGGCACCAAGTTGCAGGTGCGCGTGCACATCCCCACGCTGAACAAGTATTCTCCCGGGTTCTTCAAGGTGTACGAGAACGACGCCGACCAGTACCTGCAAGCCATAGCCGAGGTGACCCGCGCGGAATATTCCGCCGGAGGCTACCTGCTGGGCCTGAAGTATGTGGATGTGGACGAGGATGCCGCGCGCGCCGTGGCGAACATGGTCAACAAGGCCGTGCAGAGCTGACACCCGCGGCGCAGGCTTCGGCAGTGCTCACCGGATGCCGGAACACCGCGCGCCACAACGCAGAACGGCTTGCGGACCGCCCGCAAGCCGTTCTGGAGGAAAAGCTGTCTGCAAAAGAAAGGAAGGTACTTCGGTTATAGCAACCTGCGTGCCAACACCGCCCCAATCGGGCGGTTTCTTTTTTTATCCTGTCAATTCTTGCCGTTACACAAAAGGACACTCCATTCACCCCATACAGCGGCAGAACGTGCCGTAAAAAAAATTGAACCTTGCCTGCGTGGCAGCATATAAACTGTTCGCTCAGACATTTTTTCTGACCGTCCCGCTCCGGACAGCCGCGTGCGGCCAACCCACCCCGGACTTGCTGATAATTCCTTATTTCACAAGACATTGGGCGTTCGCTCACCCAAGCCGGACAAGGCTCTCGGGGCCGAATTCAAAAAATTCTACCCCCACCATGGCCTGTTGAGCCTTCACTCTCACCATTGACATGGGCCATCTCAACTCCCATAGTGAAGATAATGATTGACAGCGCAACCATGTAGGCTGTTCAATCAAACAGCGCCCGGAACCATCCGGGACGGATACACTCTCTGATGGAGGATTCCCCCATGCCCGCCCGTCATTCCAGCATTCCCGTGACGCGGCAGGACATCCAGCCTCGCAAGGACAGCGAGGCGGCCCTGTTCCGCAACCGGCTGAAGAAGATCGGCCGCATCCAGGACACCCGTACCCGCGCCCACCGCATCCTGCTGGCGCTGGGTTACGTCATCGCGCTGACCCCGCGCGGCGTGCCTGCGTTTACCCGTGCGCTGGTGCGCAAGGGTGCCAACGTGGTGGTGTGGCTTACCGACGAATCGCGCGAAGGCCTGCCCCCCTCGCTGCGCGCTCCCGCCTGGGCGGGGTTCTACGCGCGCGACGACAGCGACGAGATGGTCTACGACGAGGATTACCCCACCCTCATCGACTACCTGCGCGAAATGCATCCCGAACAGATGCGCGTCGCCCCCGAGGTCATGACCGACAACTGATCGGCGTCCGCCCCCGCGCGCACGCCGGTCACCCGCCCGGCATCGGGCATCCGGCCCGGCGCACGGGGACAGCCTGACGGCAGGGTCTTGCCACCCTCCGTCGGGTTGGCCCGGAAGGAGCCGCACGAAGCCGCTCTTTCCGGTCCCCGTTCAACGCGCAGCACCTTCCCTACGCCCCCCCCCTCGGGCCATGCACCGTTGCCCGCATGGCCAGCCCAAAGCAGCCCCCTCGAGCCTTCCGATCCGCGTCACGAAAGCCGTTCCGACCGCCGCTCGACGCATCGCCCTGTCCGCTCACCTTTCGCACCCCGCCCCCCTCACGGCACGCCAGCCCCAGGAAGCATCGGGCACCGGCCACGCGACGCGCGGTTGACGCCCCTCGCGCGATGCGGGTATTCTCCGGCGTCTTTTTTCCACAAGGAGAACCCCCGCATGCTCGATCTCAAGCTGCTGCAACGCAGCCCCGAAGTGGTGGCCAAGGCCCTGGCCGACCGGGGCTCGTCGCTCGACATGGCCGAATTCACCGCCCTGGACGAACGCCGCCGCGCCCTTCTGGCCGAGGTGGAAGCCCTGAAGGGCGAACGCAACAAGGCCTCGGGCGAAGTGGCCCGCATGAAGCGCGCGGGCGAGGACGCCGCCCCGCTTCTGGAACGCCTGTCCGGGCTGTCCGACCGCATCAAGGACCTGGACCGCGAAACCGAAGAGGTGAAGGCCGCCGTCAACGACTGGCTGCTGGCCGTGCCCAATATTCCCGACGCCTCCGTGCCCTTTGGCCGCAGCGAGGCCGACAACCCCGAGGTGCTGCGCTGGGGCACCCCCCGCGCCTTCACCTTTACCCCCAAGGAACACTGGGAGATCGGCACCGCCCTTGGCGGGCTGGACTTCGAGCGGGCGGGCAAGCTGGCGGGCAGCCGCTTTGCCGTGTACCGCACCTGGGCGGCCCGCATGGAACGTGCTCTCGCCAACTTCTTTCTGGATACGCACATCACCGAGCACGGGTACACGGAAATCATCCCGCCGTTCATGGCCAACCGCAAGACCCTGACCGGCACCGGCAACCTGCCCAAGTTCGAGGAAGACCTGTTCAAGCTCGAGGGCTGGGACTACTTTCTGATTCCCACGGCGGAAGTGCCGCTGACCAACCTGCACGCAGACGAAATGCTGGAAGAGGCGCAACTGCCCATCAGCTACGCGGCCATGACCCCGTGCTTCCGCTCCGAAGCGGGCAGCTACGGCAAGGATACGCGCGGCCTGATCCGCCAGCACCAGTTCACCAAGGTGGAAATGGTGCGCTTCGCCCATCCGGAACGGTCGTTCGACGAACTGGAAAAGATGCGCGGCCACGCCGAGGTGCTGTTGCAGCGCCTGGGCCTGCCCTACCGGGTAATCACGCTGTGCACGGGCGACATGGGTTTCTCGTCGACCAAGACCTACGACATCGAGGTCTGGCTGCCCGGCCAGAACGCCTACCGCGAGATTTCGTCGTGCTCCAACTGCGGCGACTTCCAGGCGCGCCGCGCGGGCATCCGCTTCCGCCCGGCGGGCGGCGGCAAGCCCGAATTCGCGCACACCCTGAACGGTTCGGGCCTGGCCGTTGGTCGCGCCCTGGTGGCGGTCATCGAAAACTACCAGCAGGAAGACGGATCGGTGGTCATCCCCGAAGCGCTGCGCCCCTACATGGGCGGCATGGAGCGGGTGACGGCGGAATAGCCAGGGAGACCGGACGACACTCCGCGGACCTTGCGGAGCATGCGTTGCGGCATCCTTGACGCCGAACGCAACCCAGCGTATAAGACCTCTCCCTTTCGGGTCGTTAACTCAGTAGGTAGAGTATCTGCCTTTTAAGCAGAGAGTCGCAGGTTCGAGCCCCGCACGACCCACCATGATGATGAAGGCCCCACGGACATGTCCGTGGGGCCTTTTCGTTTCCGCCCCAACGCGCTCGACGGTTTCCTTTCTTACTCGTTCCGCAAATACGGCGCTGGCTTTTCCTTCAGGGCGCGCGCCGTGCCCGTCAGCCCGAACACCAGCGCAAAGCCCACGCAGGCGGCCACCGTGCCCGCTACCACGCCGGGATACACGGCAAAGGGCAGTTTCAGCAGGCCGCGCACGGCAGCCCATGCGGCCAGGGTGCCCGTGCCCGCGCTGAACAGCCCGGTGACCAGCCCCGTGGTCAAAAATTCCGTGACCAGCGCCAGCAGGATGTCCCGCCGGGTGGCCCCGCACACCTTGTAGATGACCGCGTCGTAGATGCGCCGCTGCCGGTCGGCCAGAATGGCCCCGGCCACCACCAGCAGGCCCGTGGCCAGCATCACCCCGGCCATGGCCCGGAACATCACGCCCATGCGTTCCATGAGCACGCGCACCTCGCCCAGGATCTCGCGCATGCTGATGGCCGTGACGTTGGCCTGCGCCGCCGTCACCGTGCGGTACAAGGCGTCCATGCCCGCACCGTCGCCATAGGCCGTCACCACCCATGTGGCCGGAGCGCGGTCCAGCAGGCCGGGCGCGAACAGCACGGCGAACTGCAACTGGAAGGTCATCCAGTCCACCTTGCGCACGTTGGCGATGGTGGCCGTCACCTCGCGTCCCAGGATGTTGAAGGTCAGGCTGTCGCCCACGGTCACGCCGAAGCCGCGCGCCAGATCGTCCGACAGGGATATGATGGGCGGTCCGCTGTAGTCGGTCGGCCACCATGCGCCCGCCGTCAGTTCCGTGTCCGGCGGGGGTGTGGCCGCGTGGCTCAGGCCCCGGTCGCCGCGCACGGCCCACTGGGCTTCGGGAGCCACGGGGACGTCCTGCACCGGCACGCCCTTGATGCGCACGATGCGCCCGCGCACCATGGGGGCATTGTCAATGCGTGTGACGCCGGGGGCGTTGCCCAACGCCTCGAATTCCGCCACCTGGTCGGGCAGCACGTTGATGAAGAAGAACGCCGGGGCATCGCGCGACAGATCGCGGGCCAGGGACGCGCTGAGGTTCCGCTCGATCTGGGCGATGCCCACCAGCGCGGTCAGGCCGAGGCCCAGCGCAAAGACCATGTTCACCGTAGGCGCTCCGGGCCGATGGATGGAGGCCAGCCCCAGCCGCACACTGGGATTGCCCGCATGCGGCGCACGGCGCGCCCCGGCCCGCAGGCCCCAGGCCACCACGCGGAACACCGCGAAGCACCCTGCGCACCCGACCATGAAGCCGAAGGCCAGCCGCGCGTCTGGCGTGAACAGCCATACCAGCCCTGCCAGCACGGCAAATCCCGACCCCACCAGCACACGACCCACCCCCGACAGCCCGTTACCGCCGCCCGCCACATAACCCCGGAACAGGGTGGCCGGGCGCACCGCCCCGGCCAGCAGCAGGGGCCGCAGCGAAAAGGCCAGCAGGATGGCCAGCCCCAGCAGGGCCGCGCGCAGCAGGGGCGCCGCGTGGATGGACGCATCCAGTTGCACGGGAATGAGTTGGCCGGTCAGCCCGGCGGCCAGGGGCGGAACGGCAGCCCCAAGCGCGCACCCGGCCACGATGCCCGCGCCGCCGATGAGCAGTATCTGAAAAAGGTAGGTCCACAGCACCGTGGCCACGCCGCCGCCCACGCATTTCAGCGTGGCGATGGAGGCCATGCGGCTGGCAAGGTAGCCGCGCACCGCCTCGGCTATGCCAAGCCCGCCCACCAGCAGCGCGGCGATGCCGATGAGCATGAGGTCGGTGTCCACCCGGTCCAGCAGATTGCGGATGCGCGGCACGGCGCGGTTGTACGATTCCACGCGCCACCCGGCATCTGGAAAGGCGGTGCGCGCCGCCTCGACGAAGGCCGTCACCGTGGCCTCGTCGGCGGAGCGCAGGGATGCGGGTGATGGAGAGCCTGCTGCTGGAAAGCCTCCGGCTGAAGATGCCCCGGGCGGCCCGGCAGGGGCCGTGGGTGATGCCGCACCGCTCCCCGTGGCGGAAGGCGCGGCGTCCAGAGCCACACGCACCGCCTCGCCGGGCGCGGGCAGGCGTATCCGCGCGCCGCTTTGCAACAGGGTGCCGGGCACCAGCAGGTCGGTGCGTTCCAGCCCCTGCAACGACATGAGCACGCGCGGCCCGTAGGTGATGCCCTGCACCACCCGGTCCGGTTCGCCCAGCAGGGCTGCGGCAATGCGGAAACGCTGCGTGCCCACGCTGATCACGTCGCCCACCCGCACGCCAAAGCGTTCCAGCAACAGCGGATCCACCACCACGCCGGGCAGGAGGGGGTAGTCGCCGGGCTTGCCGTCGGCGGCACTCCCGCCACTCGCCGAACCGCCACCCGCCGGGGCGTCGCGCAGGGCATCGGCCAGCGGCTGGGG
>NZ_VSMK01000052.1 GCF_011682075.1 Nitratidesulfovibrio liaohensis | reverse complement strand
CGGCCAGGCGCGCGGCCTTGCCGCCCGCGCGGTCCGGGCGCTGGTGCGCCTCTGCCAGGGGGATGACGTAGGGGGGCGCCAGGTCCGGCTCCGGCACGCTGACCGCCATGCGCATGTAGAAGGCGATCTTGTTGCAGTAATCGGCCAGGCCCATGTACCGGGCGGGGTTCATCTCCATCAGCTGGCCCAGCATGGCGCGCACCGCGTCGTCCAACTGGTCGGCCAGCTCGACCACGCGCGACCAGTCCACCTTCTCGTTGCCGTAGTGGATGTCCTCCAGCTCGGCGATGAGTTCAAGGCTGCGCGAATCGTGCCGCAGCAGCTCGCGGAACGCGTTGTACTTGCGTCGCAGCAGGGTGCCGGGCGCGAAGACCTGGTAGGTCCAGTGACGGAACAGTTCGCCGATGGCCATTGCGCTCCCTTGGGCTGGCTGGGGTGGAAGTGGCGGACGGATGCGGAAGTCCGCCTCGGCGGCGTCAGCCGCCCAGCACCTCTGCCACCTTGCTTTCCAGTTCGTCCTTGTCGATGGGCTTCACGCAGTATTCGTTGGCGCCCAGGCGCAGCGATTCACGCGCCGTTTCCAGGGTGGGGTAGCCGGTCAGCATGATCACCCGGATGTCAGGGCGCAGCTTTTTCAGCTCTTCCAGCACCTCCACCCCGGTCATGCGCCGCAGCTTCATGTCCAGGATGGCCAGGTCCGCGCCCTTGCCGCGCACGTGGGCAATGGCCTCTTCCTCGTCCGTGAACACCGAGACCGCGTGGCCCTTTCGCTCCAGGATGCGCTTGATCAGCACCCCCGCGTCGATGACGTCGTCCAGCACGATGATGTCCGCCATGGGCTTCCTTCTTTGTTTTCTGTCTCTTGTTCCGGGGCGTGTGTTGTTTTTGTTCGCCTCCGGCGGGCAGGGGGCATCCGCCCCCTGCACCCCCTTTAAGGAAAGATTACCCGACAAATAAAAAGTTTAGGGGGGAGGGGGCCGGGGAGGGAGACCCTTTTCAAAGGGTCCCCTCCCCGGTTCGGTTCTCATTGTTGGGATATTCCTGCGGTTCCTCTTCCTGCACCTTGGCCCTGGGGTCGGTATCGGGCAGGTCGGCGGCACCCTGGGGTTCCAGGGGCAGGACCACGCGGAACACGGTGCCGGGGCCGCGCGTTGCGCCCTGGGGCATGTCTTCGTCGATGAAGCCGGGAGGCAGCGGGCTGTGTGCTTCGATGAACCCTTCGTGGTCTTCGATGATGCCGAAGGACACGGACAGGCCGAGGCCGGTGCCCTTGCCCACGGGCTTGGTGGAAAAGAACGGGTCGAAGATCTTTTGCAGGTTGGCTTCGGGGATGCCGGTGCCGGTATCGGCGAACCAGGCGGTGACGGTCATGTTCATGATGTCCAGCCGGGTGCGCACCTTGATCAGTCCGCCGTCGGGCATGGCGCCGGTGGCGTTGTGCAGCAGGTTCATCCAGACCTGCTTCAGCTTTTCGGGCGCGCCGTAGATGACCGGCAGCCGGTCGTCGAGGTCGGCAAGGATGGTCACGTTCTCCAGTGAGAAGGTGTGGCGCACCAGCGAGACCACTTCCATGATGGAGTTGTTGAAGCACATCTCCTTCTTCTGGCTTTGGGTCTGGCGCGAAAAGCCCAGCAGGTCGGAGACGATCTTGCGGCAGAACTTGGCCTGCTTTTCGATGATCTGCAGGTCCTGGTGCATCTGGGCGTCCGGGGGCACGTCCTCTTGCAGCAGCTGCGCGTAGCCCAGGATGATGCCGAGGGGGGTGTTGATCTCGTGCGCCACGCCACCGGCCAGCTTGCCGACCGATTCCATTTTCTGCGACTGGATGAGCTGGTCCTGATAGCTGCGGATGGCAGTGATGTCGCGCGCGGTGGACAGCACGCCGATGATGCGCCCGGTCTCGTCGGACACCGGCACCTTGACCAGATGGAACCATTCGTCGCGCCCGGGGCCGAAATCCGGGGCGGCGTTGCTGCCGCCCGCAGAGGGGATGACGTCGCGGTGGTCCTGCGCCTCGCGGTAGATGGGCATGCCGGAGGTGAGGACGGCGCGGTTTTCGGCCACACGCATTTCTGCCGTGTCGCGCGGAAAGATGTCGAAGTCGCTCCTGCCGATGATTTCCGGCGGGGTCAGGCCCAGCGAATCGGCAAAGGCCTTGTTCACGGAAAGGTAGCGCAGGTGTTCGTCCAGCAGGGCCAGCCGGTCGGGGGTCACTTCCAGGATGGTGCGCATGATGCCCTGCTGGCGCGTCAGGTCGCGCTCGGTCTCGCGCAGTTCGGCGATGTGGGCGCGCAGGGCATGAGCCATGACGTCGAAGGTGTCGGCCAGTTCCTCTATCTCGTCACCGGCAAAGGTTTCGTACACCTCGCACTGGCGGCACTGGGCGAGTTTGGCGGGGTAGGCCCTGCCGTCGCAGCCCGCGCAGGCGGTGCCCTTGACGTACCAGCAGCGGCGCTCGGTGTCGCCGTAGGCGGGGCAGTCGGTACGGCCGCACAGCCGCTGTTCCCAGCAGTTGCGTCGGGCGGAGGTGGTGGCGGGCAGGTGCAGGTTGCCGCGCACGATTTCCTCTGCGTGCTCCTTCAGGGCGCCGATGCGGGCGGTGATGCGCTTGGCGAAATGGGCGCTGATGACCACGGCCACCAGCAGCGCCACGACGGAAAGCCCGCTGATGGCGAAGATCATGCCGTTGACAACGTCCAGCACCTTGGTGCGCGAAAGGCCGATGCGGATGGTGCCGAATTCGCGCCCGCCCACCATCACCGGCGCGGCAAAGTCGTAGATGCGTTCGCGACCGGTATCCAGCAGGCGCACGGCAAGGTGGCCGTCCTCGGCCTCGTTGGCTTCCAGAAGGTCCAGCGGAAAGGTGCGGCCAAAGGTGTGGGCCAGCACCTGGCTCCGGTCGTCCATGATGAAGGCGTAGACGATGTCGCTGTCCACGTTCAGCAGTTCGTCCACCAGGTTGCGCAGGCGCAGGAAGTCGGTGGACAGCATGGGGTCTGCCGCGCGCAGGGCCAGGTTGGTGGCCAGCACCGCGCCGCGCCGCTTGCTTTCCTCTATGAGCGCGTTGGCGGCAATGCGCGTGACGAACACCGACAGCAACGCGGCCACGAACAGCACGATGAGCGTGATGCCGAGGTTGAGCTTGCGGCGAAAGTTCAGACGGCGCAGCAGGTTCATTCCAGCCCCACCTTGGAAGGATCGAGCCGCAGCTTGGAGAACAGCTCGCGGCAGGGGGCGTAGTCGCGGTCGGTGGTGGGAATGATGCCCCGCATGCCCGCCGCAGCCAGGATGCGTTCGTGCTCGGGGTCGTTTTCGGAAAGTGCGAACAGGGCGCTGGCGATGCGCCGCACGATGTCCGGGTCCAGCCCCTTGCGCGCGGCGTACACCCAGCTGGGATATTCGCGGGTGTTGGCCACCACCTTCAGGGCGGAAAGGTCCACCTTGCCTTCCAGGATGCCCAGGGTTCCTTCGCGGATGGAGGCGATGTCGTAGCGGCCCGCGTACACACCCAGCACGGCCTTTTCCTGCTTGCCGCCGGGGCCGGGGGCAAAGGCGATTTCGGCGAAGTCGCTTTCCGACAGGCCCTTGTCGCGGAAGTGGCCCAGCACGAACAGGTAGCCCCCGGCGGAATAGGGGTCCACGGCGATCCACCGTTTGCCCCGGCAATCCTGTTCGTTCCTGATGGCCGAGTTGTCGGCGCGGGCGATGATCTGTCCCCGGAAGGTGGCCCGGCCCGAAGGTTCGACGATGCCCGCGAAGGCTCGCGCGCCGCTTTGCGCCAGCAGCACGTAGGTCATGGGGTTGGAGAACGAGATGTCGATCTCGCCGCGTTCCACCATGCGGCGGTGCGCCTCGAAGGTGTCGGGGAACACCTGGCGGATGGCGAGACCCGTGGACTTTTGCAGGTATTCCACCAGGGCGCGGTGGCGCAGGTACGAGGTGGAGTGCGAATATTGCGGCAGGTAGGCGTAGGTGATGGCGGGCACGGCTTCCGGGGCCTTCACCTCGGCCCGGCGGGTCATGTCGACCGGGGTCACGGGTTCGCTGTCCCACCACAGCTGGATGGCGGCGGCGATGACCATGACAAGGGCGGCTATGGCAAGAAAGCGTGTGCGCACCGTGCAGCTCCGGAGATGAAGGCGGGCCTAGCCGCCGTCTCGGCTATCGTGCCGGGCTTGATGGATCTGACTGGTCGGAGTGGCCTGACTGCGCTGATTGCCCCGACAGGCGGAATCGCCAGCGCCGGGGGCCGCGCCGGGGATGGCGCCGGGGGGCGGCGTGGCGGCCCAGGCCTGCAGGCGGGTGAACCACCCTATTCTGGACATGACGTTGGCATAGGTGATGCGCAACGGAATGTACAGAAGCAGGAACCAGAACAGGATGGAAGGCTGCTGGCCGATGAGCGGGGCGTCCCACGGCAGTTCCGGGGTGGCCCCGGCAAAGCGCATGTCCATCCAGGCCAGGGCGAAGGGCAGGGGAATGATGGAGACGCAGAACATGGCCCCGCCCAGCGAGAAATAGTGGCCGAAGGCGTCGTGCGCCTGGCTGTTGACCGCCTTGTAGCTTTCCTTGTCGCCCGCGCGCAGGGCCGCTTCCGACAATTTGTGATGATGCTCCATGCCGTGGCGCAGCTCTGCCAGGCGGCGGCGGTTGAGGCGGGTGGCGCACAGCGACAGCGCGCTGCCGAACACGATGCACCACAGGGCTAGCACGGCCGTGCCCAGCCCGAAGCCGGCCAGGGCGTTGCCGGGCAGCCGGTAGGGCGCGATGAACAGGGGGTCCAGCCAGGCAAGGGCGGCGTGCAGGGTATCCATGATGCGTCAGGTTGCCTCTGTTTGCAGGAAAAGGAAAGGGGGACGGGGCCGTGGCCCCGCCCCCCGGCGTGTGGCGGGATGTGCGGGCTAGCCGCCGAACATCTTGATGTTGAAGAAGCCGCGCAGCACGTAGTCGATGCCGACGTACAGGGCCAGCACGATGAACAGGCGCTTCAGCCACATGTCGGAGAAGTACTTGGAAGTGCGGGGGCCGATGACGGAACCCAGGAAGATGCCCACCAGTTCGGTGCCGATCATGGTCCAGTCGAGCGGGGTGCCCTTGCTGACCAGGGTGGCGATGGAGGTGACCATGGAGATGAGCACCGCAAGCGCCGAGGTGCCGGCGGCCAGGTACATGGGCAGCTGCGAGATGCTGGTCAGGAAGGGCACCAGCAGGAAGCCGCCGCCAACGCCCAGGAACGCGGCGATGGCGGAGATGACGATGCCGCCCACCACGGGCAGGATGGGGTTGAACGAAAATTCCACGCCCGAGAAGGTGAACACGCACTTGGTCAGGCTGGTGGAGATGACATGCACGCCGATGGCCTTTTCATCGACCTTTTCGCCGCTCTTGATCTTCTTCACCGTTTCTTCAAAGGCCTTGGCGGCTTCCTTGGCCTTCTTCTTGGAAGCCTGGCCAGCGGGGGAGGTTTCCCAGAACAGGTACACGCCCAGCACCAGCACGAACAGGCCGAAGTAGCCCTGGTACTGCGAGAACGACACCTTGCCCGCGAAGAAGTACGCCGAACCCCAGGCGCCAGCCAGCGAACCCGCGCCAAGGGCCAGGGCCAGCGGCAGCACCAGGCGGCCCATCTTGTAGTAGTTGAACGAGGAGATAAGGGCCGAGAAGCCCACCAGCCACTGGTTCGACGCCTTGATGGAGTCGGTGGCCACCTTGTTCAGGGGCAGGTCCTTGCCCAGCGACTTGGCGTAGCCGCCAAGGCCGAACACCGTCATGTGGCCGACACCGGCCATGACGCCGCCGAACGCGCCCACGGTGGAGAAGATCCAGCCTACCCACACGGCCCAGGCAAAGGACAGGATGGGGCTGACGTGGGGGGCGCCGGGAATGCCGAGGAAGCCAGCGGGGTCATCGGCCTTGACCTTGCCGGCCTGCACCGCGCCGTCAATGGCGTCGGACAGTTTGTCGGCCCAGGCGGGCTCGAACCACAGAAGGCTTACGGCAACGACGGCCGCGAGCAGCAGCAGGTGTTTGGTGTGCTTGGACACGGTCTCTCTCCTTGGGATGGTGTTTCGGTGCGCTTCCGAAATGGGAACGGGGGCCGCCGCATACGGGGGCGACAGGACGGCGGCCCTCGTCGTGCCTACTTTTCTTTCTTGAAGATGATCAGCGGACAGTTCTTGCAGATGTCCGCGCCGGGGAAGTTGTCGCCGGGGCGGGTGATGGCGCCGCTGCCCAGGTTGCGCTTGCGTTCCAGCAGGCGTTCCACGGTGGCTTCGATGTGTTCGCCGGGGATGACGAAGTTGATTTCGCCGCGCTCGGTCTTGCCCGCGTTGTAGCTGCCGGAACAGGCGGGCAGCATGTTGGCGGTCTTTTCCTGGTACGAGTACACGGTGCCGCCGCAGGCAGAGGAGTTCATGGTCACGTTGGTCTTCAGCGGGTGCTGGTCGGTGGCGGCCATGTAGTCCACGGCCAGGTGGTAGGCCTGCATGTTGTCGCAGTAGAAGTGGACCACCGAAGGATCAACCACGGCGTCGCCCAGCGGCCCCACGGCGATGGCCTTCAGGCCTTCGGGCAGGCGCGGCTTGGACCGCACGAAGCGCTCGGCCTGAGCCAGGTCGCGCACGTACTTGGCGTGGCTCTTGATTTCGTTGTCGTCGATTTCCTTCCAGCCGAAGGACACCAGGGCGTTGGAGCAACCAAGGCCTTCGGGGCCGGACAGCACGGTCTGGCCCTTCATGCGCGCGGCGATTTCCCACTGGCAGAAGGTCATGGGCTTCACGGGCAGGTAGAATTCGGCCTTGTCCTTGAAGGTTTCCAGTTCCGCCTCGTCGAAGAAGAACTTGACGGCGATGGGGTAGTGGTACAGACGCAGCTCGTCCATCAGGGTGTGCTGCATTTCCTTGTAGCTCAGCGACATGGTGCGATCTCCTCGGGCGTGCGCCCGTGTTGCGTGTCGTGCCTGCCTGGGCGCGGCGTGGCCGCGCGGCCTGTGGCTGGAAGCGCCGCATCCGTTCCCGCCCCGCGTGTCCGCACATGCGGGGGGGATTCGGTGGGGCCGCCGACGAAGGGGGTGCGTGTCTTCGGCGGGGGCCGTGGTGCGCATCCGGTGATTCTGCCTGGGCCTGCCAGCCGTGGCAGCTGGATGCGGGACGGTGGCGAGTCGGTAGGCCGCCCCTACCAGCGAGGAAAAAACCGGGCAACGGAAAACGGGAATGCGAAAAAATGTACTTTCCGCACAAGCTGGGCAAGGATAAGGCATGCATTATTGAGAGGTTTATGTGAAATAAATAATGATGATATATTTTGCATTATTAATGGTGATGTGTGCCGGAATATCAGGCCGAACGCAGTGGTTGAGTGGGATGTTTACCCGCGTTGGTACCATGCACGGCGTGAAATGGACACATGAAACAGGTGTAAAATAACCACGGCCACAACGCTCGTCCCGGGGGGGGCGCAAGTGGCTGGTCGACAGACACGAATGGGTGGGATGGTTGCCATGATGCAACCCGGTTGCATTCACGTGCTGCGCGGGGTATGCGGGCGTGGCGGCACGGGAGCGCTGGCCCTGTCCGGCCTGTGGCGCCTGTCCGGTCGTTCCGGCCATTGCTTCGTCGCCGGTTCGCCCGCTGGCCAGCCGCATTGCATCCAGTCACACCCATCCCCCAGCACATCATTCCTCAACATACCATTCCCATGGACGCACGCCTCATCCATCTCGCCCAGACCGCCCTGGCCGTGTTTCTCGAAGCCCTGCCCTTCCTGGTGCTGGGTTCGCTGGTGTCCGCCTGCATGGAGGTGTTCGTGCCGCGCGCCTGGGTGGAGCGCCGGGTGCCCAAATCCTTGCCGGGGGCGCTGGCCTTTGGCGTGGCGCTGGGCACGGTGCTGCCCACCTGCGAATGCGGGGTGGTGCCCGTGGTGCGGCGCATGATGGGCAAGGGGGTGCCGGTGCCCGCGGCGGTGGCCTACATGCTGGCCGCGCCGGTGGTGAACCCGGTGGTCATGGTGTCTACCTGGGTGGCCTTTCGCGGCGACGTGCTGATGACCGGGCTGCGCGCGGCGGTGGTGGCCGCCACGGCGGTGGC
>NZ_VSMK01000051.1 GCF_011682075.1 Nitratidesulfovibrio liaohensis | reverse complement strand
CCCTCCGCGTCCGCATCGCCCTCCGCGTCCGCACAGCCCGCCGCGACCCCGGCTGCGGCCCCGGCCGCGCGCCAGTAGGTGCGGGGAGCATCCATCATGGCAAGATTCTTCATTGATCGTCCGGTATTCGCCTGGGTCATCGCCATCATCATCATGCTGGCGGGGGCCCTGTCGATACTGAGCCTGCCCATTTCGCAGTATCCGAAAATCGCCCCCACCGCAGTCACCATCAGCGCACGGTATCCGGGTGCTTCCGCCAAAACCATGGAGGACACGGTCACCCAGGTCATCGAGCAGAAGATGAAGGGTATCGACAGCCTGCGCTACATGTCGTCCACCAGCGACTCCACGGGCCAGACCTCCATCACCCTGACCTTCGATTCGGACACCAACCCCGACATCGCCCAGGTGCAGGTGCAGAACAAGCTTGCCCTGGCCACGCCCATGTTGCCGGAAGCCGTGCAACGCCAAGGCGTTTCGGTGACCAAGAGCACGTCCAGTTTCCTGATGATCGTGGGACTTGTCTCGGACGACCCGTCCGTGACTGGCCGTGACCTCAGCGATTACATAGCCACCTACCTGATGGATCCCGTCAGCCGTGTGGACGGTGTGGGTGATACCCAGCTCTTCGGGGCCCAGTATGCCATGCGCGTGTGGCTCGACCCGCACAAGTTGCTGAACTACAAGATGACCCCGGCGGACGTCAGTTCCGCCATCACCGCCCAGAACGCCCAGCTTTCCGTGGGTCAGATCGGCGGCACCCCGGCAGTGCCGGGGCAGGGCATGAGCTTCACCATCCTCTCGCAGTCGATGCTGCAGACCCCCGGGCAGTTCGAGCGGATCGTGCTGCGGGTGAACCCGGACGGTTCCACGGTGCGCCTTGCCGACGTGGCGCGGGTGGAACTGGGCAGCGAAGCCTACGACACCATTGCGCACTACAACGGCAAGCCCTCCGCGGGCATCGGCATCAAGCTGGCCACCGGGGCCAACGCCCTGAACACGGTGAAGGGCGTGCGCGCCACCCTTGAGGGGTTGTCCAAGAATCTGCCCGAGGGCATCCACTGCGTCTTTCCCTACGACACCACCCCCTTCGTGCGGGTGAGCATCGAAGAGGTGGTCAAGACGCTGGCCGAGGCCATCGTGCTGGTGTTCCTGGTCATGTATCTTTTCCTGCAAAACTTCCGGGCCACCATCATCCCCACCATCGCCGTGCCCGTGGTGCTGCTGGGCACCTTCGGCGCGCTGGCGGCCTTCGGTTTTTCCATCAACATGCTGACCATGTTCGGGGTGGTGCTGGCCATCGGCCTGCTGGTGGACGACGCCATCGTCGTCGTCGAGAACGTGGAACGCATCATGACCGAAGAGGGTCTGCCGCCCCGCGAGGCCACCCGCAAGTCCATGGGGGAGATCACCGGGGCGCTGGTGGGTGTTGCCCTGGTGTTGTCCGCCGTGTTCATTCCCATGGCGTTCATCAAGGGCTCGTCGGGGGTCATCTACCGGCAGTTCTCGCTCACCATCGTCTCTGCCATGACCCTTTCGGTCATCGTGGCCATCGTGCTTACCCCGGCCCTGTGCGCCACCTTCCTGAAGCCCGCGCACAAGCATGAACACCAGGCGCAGCGTGGCTTCTTCGGCTGGTTCAACCGCGCGTTCGACCGCACCAGTCGGAGGTATCGCCGCCAGGTTTCCGGCGTGACGGGCCGCGTGGGCCGGATGATGTGCATCTACCTCGCGCTGCTTGCGGGCATGGCCTTGCTGTTCCTGCGCCTGCCCTCGTCGTTCCTGCCCGAAGAGGATCAGGGGGTCATCTTCAGCATCGTGCAGCTGCCTGCGGGCGCGCCGCAGGAGCGCACCATGGAAGTGCTGGAGCAACTGGAGCATCACTATCTGGTGGAAGAGAAGGAAACGGTGAATTCGCTGTTCACCGTGTCCGGCTTCAGCTTTGCCGGGAATGGCCAGACCACCGGACTTGCCTTCGTGCAGCTGAAACCGTGGGAAGAACGCAAGGGCGAGGGCATGAGCGCGGCGGCCGTGGCCGGACGCGCCATGGCGGCCTTTTCGCGCATCCGCAACGCCATGGTGTTCGCCTTCACCCCCCCGGCGGTGATGGAACTGGGCAACGCCACCGGCTTCAACCTTTATTTGCAGGACCGCGCGGGCATCGGCCACGAGGCGCTGATGCAGGCCCGCAACCAGTTGCTGGGCATGGCCACGCTGCATCCGGCCATTGTCCTGTTGCGGCCCAACGGCATGGAGGACACCCCGCAGTTCCAGATCGACGTGGATCAGGCCAAGGCGGGGGCGCACGGGCTGAACATGGCCGACGTGAACAACCTGCTCGGCACCGCGCTGGGTAGCACCTACGTCAACGACTTCAACGACCGGGGCCGCGTGAAGAAGGTCTACCTGCAGGGCGACGCCCCGTTCCGCATGATGCCGGAAGACATCAACGACTGGCACGTGCGCAACGCCCAGGGCAACATGGTGCCGTTCTCGGCCTTTGCCTCCAGCCGCTGGACCTACGGTTCTCCGCGTCTGGAACGCTACAACGGCGTGCCAGCCGTTGAACTGGTCGGCGTGCCGACACCGGGCCTGAGCACCGGCGACGCCATGCGGGTCATCGAGGAAATGGTGGCTCAACTGCCGCCCGGTCTGGGCATCGAATGGACGGGTGTCTCCTACCAGGAGCGCATGAGCGGCTCGCAGGCCCCGGCGCTGTATGCCATCTCCATTCTGGTGGTGTTCCTGTGCCTGGCCGCGCTGTACGAGTCGTGGTCCGTGCCAACGGCAGTCATCCTGGTGGTGCCGCTGGGCATCATCGGGGCGCTTGCGGCCACCATGGTCCGAGGCATGAACAACGACGTGTTCTTCCAGGTGGGCCTGCTGACCACCATCGGCCTCGCGGCCAAGAACGCCATTCTCATCGTGGAGTTCGCCATGCACCTGGTGAAGGCGGGCAAACCCCTGCTGGAAGCCACCGTGGAGGCGGCGCGGCTGCGGTTGCGGCCCATCCTGATGACCTCGCTGGCCTTCGTGCTGGGGGTTCTGCCCATGGCCATCAGCACGGGCGCGGGGTCCGGCAGCCAGCGGGCCATCGGCACCGGGGTCATCGGCGGCATGCTCTCGGCCACGGTGCTGGCGGTGTACTTCGTGCCGGTGTTCTTCGTGCTGGTCTACCGGTTCGCCACGCGCAAGCGAAAGGAGGCGACCCCGCAGGCCCCGGATTCCGGAATGCTCGGCGAACCCCTGCCTTCCAACGACAATCCTGCCGGAACCCCCGGCGAGGTGACGCGATGATTCGTGAGACATACCTGCGCAAGACTGCCCGGATCGCGGCGTCGGCGGCGCTTGTGGCGCTGACCATGACGCCGCTGGCCGGCTGCTCGCTGATACCCGAATACCACAGGCCCGCGCCGGAACTGCCCGCCGCATGGAATGCGGGCGCGGCGAGCGGCCAGGCTGAGGGCCAAGCCGCTGCCCAGCCCGCAACCATGCCCCAGGATTGGCGGCAGGTGGTGGCCGATGCGCCCATGGCGCGCCTGATCGACCTGGCGCTTTCCAACAACCGCGACATGCGCGTGGCCGTGCTGCAGATAGAGAAGGCCCGCGCCCAGCACGCCATCGCCCGGGCCGACCTGTTCCCGCACATCGACGCCACGGGTTCGGCGGACATGGGCCGCACCCCCGCGCCGCTTTCGTCCACGGGCCGGTCGTACACCTCGCACGCGTACTCGGTGGGCGTGGGCTTCAGCTCGTTCGAACTGGACCTGTTCGGGAGCGTGCGCAGCCTGAAGGAGCAGGCGCTGGAACAGTACCTGTCCACCGACGCCTCGGCCCGCAGCGTGCAGCTGACCCTGGTGGCGGAGGTGGGGCAGGCCTACCTGACCCTGGCCGCCGACCGCGAGCAGCTGGACCTGGCGCGTGAGATACTGGACACGGAGCGCGCGTCGTTCGCGGTGGTCAGAAGCCGTTACGAGAACGGCATCGCCGGGGAACTGGACGTGGCCCAGGCACAGACCACCGTGGACACGGCCCGCGTCAACGTCGCCGCCTACGAGGCCACGGTGACGGCGGACGAGAACGCGCTGGCCCTGCTGCTGGGCGCGCCCCTGACTGCGGACCTGACCCCGGCCGGCAAGCTGGCCGACATCGCCCCGCTGGCGGAGGTGCCCGCCGGACTGCCGTCGGAAGTGCTGGCCCGCAGGCCGGACGTGGCGGCGGCGGAGCATACCCTGAAGGCGGCCAACGCCAACATCGGCGCGGCGCGGGCGGAATACTTCCCGCGCATCGGGCTTACCGCTGGCTACGGCAACGCCAGCACCGAGATGAACGACCTGTTCCGCGCGGGGTCGCGCACCTGGAGCTTCGTGCCCCAGGCCACCCTGCCCATCTTTCACGCCGGGGCCATCCGCGCCGGGGTGGAGTCGGCCGAGGCGGAGCGGGACATCCAGGTGGCCCAGTACGAAAAGGCCGTGCAGACGGCGTTCAGGGAGGTGTCCGACGCGCTGGCGCAGGGCACGTCGCTGGCCACCCAGGCCGAGGCCCAGGCCTCGCTGGTGCGGGCCACGGGCAAGAGCTACGAGTTGTCCACCCAGCGCTACGAGCGCGGTGTGGACGGCTACCTGGCCAAGCTCGACGCCCAGCGCGCTTACGCCACCGCCCGGCAGAACCTGGTGTCCGTCCTGCTTTCGCGGCAAAGCAACCGCCTGACCCTGTTCAAGGCGCTGGGCGGCGGCTGGAACGGCAAGCCCATGCCCGGCTCGGGGCTTGGGGACGCGGAGAACCGTGAAGCGCTCGCACCCGTCGCGGCCAATTGACAAGGGGCGCCCGGCTTAAACCCCAGTCAGGCCATCCTTCTTCCGGTCCTCTCCCGGACGGTCCGGCGGTGCGACTTACGACAGCCCCCGCGTGTTCGCGGGGGCTGTTCTTGTTCCGGCGGCAGATTGCGGGGCCTACCCCGCCTTGCGCGCAACGAAGGCGCAACGCCCCTTGTCCCGCCCGTCCGTAGGCAGGTTCATGAATTCATCCAGCAGGATATCGCAGGAAAGTCCGCGCAGTATGTCGGCCACCCGCTCCGGCGGGTGCGAATCGTAAAAGAATTGCCGACCGAACATGGTGTCGATGAAGGCCGGGTGGACGGACCCGCCCACGGTGAGCATCAGCCTTCCGCCGGGGTACAGGGCCCGAACGGCCCCGGCCAGGATATCCGCGTGGCGCGCGCGGGGGATGTGGAACAGGCAGTCCCACAGGATGACGGCGTGGCAGGCCTCGTCGAAGGGGTAGGCTTCCAGCGCCGTGACCCGCCACCGGGCCTGAGGAAAGAGCTCGCGGGCCAGCTCGATCATGGCCGGGGACTGGTCGATGCCCAGCACGTGGCAGCCACGATGCAGCACATATTCGGCCATGGGGCGTCCGGTACCGCAGCCAGCGTCCAGCACCAACGGGCGTGCCGCATGCTCATGGCCGGTGCCGGACACGGCTGGGACGATCCCTTCCAGCAGCAGGTCCAGGTATACTTGCTCGCGGCCAAAAAAGGCATGGCGCGCCGTGTTCCACTGCGGGGCCACGGCGTCGTAGGAGGCCAGGTTCAATGTGTCGGCAGGATGTGGCGTGGTGTCGTGCGGCATGTCGGGCTGGAAAGATGGAGCCGTGGCTAGCGCAGCTTGCGCAGCAGCCGGTAGAACTGCGCGCGCGACAGGCCCGAAAGCTGCTGGGCCTTGGCCATGTCACCGCCCGCATAGGCCAGCAGGTTCTGGAAATAGTCCACGGCGGCGCGTTCCAGCGCCACGTCGCGGTAGGTCATCCAGGTAGGGATGGACAGCCCCGCCAGGGGCAGGTCCGGCGAGTCGGGGTCGGCGGGTTCCGGTCGAATGCCGCCGGCGGTGGCGCGCATGTGGCGCACACGGATGTGCTCGGGCAGGTGCGCCGGGTACAGGGTGCGCACGCCGCCCGCGAAGGCGATCATGGTTTCCATGGTGTTGCGCAGTTCGCGCACGTTGCCCGGCCAGTGGTGCGCGCCAAGGGCCCGCAGCAGTTCCTGGGTAAGGATGCGCGAGGGCAGGTTGTTGCGTTCGCAATACTGGTGCACGAAATGTTCGGCCAGGGGGCGCAGGTCGTCCTCTCGCTGGCGCAGGGAGGGCAGGGCGATGTGCATGGCCCGCACCCGGTACAGCAGATCCTCGCGGAATTCACCCCGCCGGACCATCAACGGCAGGTCGCGGTTGGTGGCGGCCAGCAGCCGGAAGTCGCATTCCACTTCCTTCCTGCCCCCCACGGGGCGAAAACGCCGTTCCTGCAACACGCGGAGGAAGGTTTTCTGCAGTGCGGGAGGCAATTCGCCGATCTCGTCCAGAAACAGCGTGCCGCCTGACGCCTGGCGGATCAGTCCTTCGGCGTCGCGGTCGGCCCCGGTGAAGGCCCCGCGCACATGGCCGAACAGCACGCTTTCGGCCAGGTTTTCCGGCAGGGCGGCACAGTCCACCACCACAAAGGGGCGCCCGGCCCGGTCGCTGTTCTCGTGGATGGCCCGCGAGGCCAGTTCCTTGCCGGTGCCCGTTTCGCCTGTGATCAGCACCGGCACGTCGCTGTGGGCCGCCTTGGCCACCAGGTCCAGGCATTCCATGAAGGCGGGACTGGTGCCCACGAGTCCGGCGGGGTTGAACTGCCGCCCCTGCTGGGCGGTGCGGGCCAGCTTTTCGTTGCGGAATTCCAGTGCCCGCAGGATGGCCAGGCGGATGGAACTGACCGGCGCGCCCTTGGTGATGTAGTCCCAGGCGCCGTTGCGCACGGCCATTTCTGCGGACTGCTCGGCGTCCGTGCCGGTGATGATGATCACCTCGGGCCGGGGGGGCGAGGCCACGAATCGGGGCAGCGCCTCCAGCCCGTTGCCGTCGGGCATCATCACGTCCAGCAGCACCACGTCGCCGAAACCCGCGTCCGCATGGGCCAGCCCGTCGGCCAGCGAGGCGGCGCGCAACGGTACGTGCCCCATGTCTTCGGCAAGATCGGCCAGGGTTTCCGCCACCAGCGGATCGTCGTCTATGATGAGGATTTCAGGCATCCCAAAAGCTTTACGCCTTTTTCAACGAAATATGCAAGAGCTTCGATAATTCGTCGCCCGTGAATGGTTTGCCGATCAGGGTCAGGCCCATCTCCCGCAGTTCTTCCGGAGTGATGTCGCATTCGTTGCCGGTGCATACCACAAGTGGCAGTGCAAACCCGCGCTCGCGGATGGTGCGCGCCAGTTCCGGGCCGGACAGGCCGGGCATGCGCACGTCCAGCAGGGCCAGGTCGTAGCGGCCCGCCGCCAACAGGCGCAAGGCGTCATCGGCGCTGTCGGTGCCGGTGGAGCGGTGGCCGAGGGCGTGCAGCATTTCCGCCACGGACTGGCGGAAGTCGTGCTCGTCGTCCACCACCAGCACGTGCAACGGGGGGCCCTTGGGCATGTCCGGCACGTGCGCCGGAGCGACGGCAACGGGCGTGGTCCCGGTGTCCGGCATGTCGGCAAGGGGCAACAGCACGTCGAAGCGCGCCCCCTGCCCCGGCTGGGAATGGGCGCGCACCGTGCCGCCGTGCTTGCGGATGATGCCGTGCACCATGCTGAGCCCAAGGCCAGATCCCGTGCCCTGCGGCTTGGTGGTGAAGAACGGCTCGAACACCCGTTCCAACTGGTGGGCGGTCATGCCCAGTCCGGAGTCGGCCACCGAAAGGCATACGTAACGGCCGGGCGACAGTTCCGGGTAGCCGCGCAGCACATCGTCGCCGCCAAGGTCCAGCGCTTCAAGCGAGACGTCCAGCAGGCCGCCGTCGGGCATGGCATGCACGGCGTTGGTGCACAGGTTCAGCAATACCTGGTGGATCTGGGTGGCATCGCCATGCACCGGCAACGGAGCGGCGGACAGCAGGCTGCGCAGGGTGACGCTGGCCGGGATGGAGGGTTTGACCATGTGCAGGGCATCGGCCACGGTGCGGCACAGGTCCAGGGTGACGTAGGGTTCGTCCGCCGGGCGGCCGAAGGCAAGCAACTGGCGCACCACCTCGCGCGCCCGCAATGCGGCGCGCAGGATGCGGTCGGCGCGGGCGGCG
>NZ_VSMK01000050.1 GCF_011682075.1 Nitratidesulfovibrio liaohensis | reverse complement strand
TCCGCCGCTGGTGCGGGAAAGCCCGGCGCGCTCCTGCCGCGCATGGGCGCAGGGGCCGCTGCGGCAGAGGAGCGCGGCGCGGCCACGGCAGCGCGGGCCACCCAGCAGGCCGACGCCCAGGGCAAGGGCGTGCTGCGCCATGTCATCGAACTGACCGTGCGCGGACTGCCTGCCGGGTCCAGCGTGGTGGCCCGATCCGACAGCCCCGGCGTCACCATCAACGCCCGCACCGGCCCGATGATGGCCGGGGCGAACTAGGCAGGGGGCGACCATGGCGACGGAAAGCACCTGGCGCAAGGACATGCGCCCGGCATCGTTCCGGGGCGTGAAGTTCGAGGTGGCCAACCGCGACTACGCGGGCGGTCGTCGGCTGGCCACGCACGAGTACCCCAAGCGCGACGAACCCACCAACGAGGACATGGGCCGCAAGGCCCGGCAACTGTCGGTGGAGGCGTTCCAGTTCGGGCGGGAGTACCTGGGGCCGCGCAACAGCCTGCTGGAGGCGCTGGAGAAGGACGGCCCCGGCGAGTACGTGGACCCGTGGGGCCTCTCGCACACCGTGAGGGTGCGCCAGTTCTCCGCATCCGAACGGCTGGACATGGGCGGCTATGTCGCGTGGCGGCTGGATTTTGTGGAAGACACCGAGGGCGGCGGGCACACCAGCCGTATCGACACGGCGGCGCTGACATCGGGCGCAGCCGATGATGCCGAAGACGCCTACGTGGATGACTTTGCCGACCGGTTCGGCGTCATCTGGCCGGACCTTGTGCGGTCCGAGGCGCTGGAACAGGCGGAAGGCTGGATGGACCGCGCAGGATCCGTTTCATGGGGCACTCCTGCCGCAGCCCGGTCGCTGCTGAACCTGCGCCGCCAGTCCACCGCTCTGATGGACAAGCCCGGATCGCTGGCGGACGGCATCCGCTCGACCATCGGCAGCCTGGTGGGGGGAGTTTCCACCGGCGGCAGCGGCGGCAACAGCCGCTACACGGCAGCGCGCGAGCTGGCGACCATGGCCCCTGAACGCCCGCTGGTCACCTCCTCGTCCTCGCAGGCGACCGTGAACCAGGCGGCGCTGTCCGACCTGACGTCCGGGCTGGCCGTGGTTCAGGCCGCACGCGCCACCACCGACATGGATTTCGAGGTGTACGAGGATGCCGTTGCCGTACGCCAGCAGGTGGCCGCCGACCTGGACGAGGCCATGGCCACGGCGTCGGACCCCTTGTACGAGGCGCTGCACGCCCTGCGTACCGCAGTGGTGCGCGACATCACCGTGCGCGGCGCTGACCTGGCCAGGCTGGACGATCTGACGCCCGGCGCGACGCTGCCCGCCCTGGTGGTGGCTTATGCCTATTACGGCAACGCCGCACGCGAAACGGACGTGCTGTCCCGCAACCCCGTCATCCGACACCCCGGATTCGTGCCCGGCGGCAACACCCTGAAGGTGGTCCGCGATGAGTAGCAATGTGGTGACCCTGCATACGGGCGGCCAGATTCACGAGGGGTGGACGGATGTTTCCATCACCCTGGGCCTGGACAGGCTGTCTGGCGATTTCGACGTGCGGCTGACCGACGAGTGGGTCAGCGGGGGCAGCCGGGTGCGCCTGGGCGTGGCCGAAGGGGCACCGTGCGTCGTGCGCATCGATGGCGAAACCGTGGTCACCGGCTACGTGGACGATGTCACCACCGACTATGACGCCACCCGCCGAGAGACGAGCATCACCGGGCGGGACAAGGCGGGCGACCTGGTGGACTGTTCTGCCCCGGTGAAGGACTGGCAGGGGCGCAGCCTGTCCGCCATCGCTGCGGACCTGTGCGCCCCTTTCGGCATTTCTGTTCAGGCCCGTGCGGGTGCTGCCTCTACCGCGTTCCCCCGCTTTTCCACCAACCCCGGTGACACCGTGGCGGCCACCCTGGAACGGCTGCTGCGCCAGCGCGGCCTGATGGCCTGGTCCGACGGGCTGGGGGGGCTGGTCATCGGCACGGTGAGCGAGGGCAGCCCGGTGGCCACCATCATGCCGGGCGACACCGTGCTGACAGGCCGTGGTGTGCGGAGCATGGCGGATCGATTTTCGGACTACAGTGCCGTGGCCCATGCGGACGGTGGGGCAAACCCGGACGACGACGACGACGCGGAAACCATCACCAGCCCCAGCGGCAGCTCCACGGACCCCGGTGTAACCCGGCACCGCCCCTTGGTGCTGGTGGCGGAAACGCAGAGCGGCGGGCCTTCGCTGGCCAGCCGCGCCGCGCACGAGGCGAAGACACGCGCCGCGCGGGGCAGGCAGGCAGTCTACACCCTGCCGGGGTGGCGCAACGCGCAGGGCGGGTTGTGGCGACCTGGGCAGACGGTGGAGCTGCGGGACGAACTGGTGGAACTGTCCGGCCTGTGGGTGGTTACCCAGGCGCAGTTCCGGCAGTCCTCGCGCGAGGGCACGGTGACGGAACTGACTGTGATGCGCGCGGCGGCCTTCGCCGTGCTGGCAGAGCCGGAAAAGCCCAAGAAGAAGCGCGGCTGGGACGCGGGAGACGACGACTGATGAACCGCGACGACTTTAATCGGATGTCGGCCCCCCTGATCCAGCGGGTGCGTCTGATGGTGGCCCGTGCCGTGGTCCGCCTGGTGGATTCCTCGCGGCGGGTGCAGGCGGCCCAGGTGGGCCTGCTGAAAGGCGAGGCGCGCGACTCTGTGGAGATGTTCGAGCACTACGGGTTCACGTCGTGCCCGCTGCCGGGCATGGAGGCCGCCGTGATGTTCGTGGGCGGCGACCGGTCTTCAGGTGTCATCGTGGCCGTGGGCGACCGCATGTTCCGCTTGCAGGGCCTGCAACCCGGCGAGGTAGCTCTGTACACCGACGAGGGTGATTCGCTGGTGTTCAAGCGGGGGAGAACTGTCGAACTGACCACCCTGCACGCGCGGATCACCGCCGAGGAAGACGTGGCCGTGGTCACCAAGCGGTACGAGGTAACGGCCACGGAAGGCGTGGCGATAAACTCCCCATCGTATGTTTCGCGGGGGGTGGACGGCGGCACATGCTCGTCGCGCATGGAGGGGGCAGTACATGTCACCGGCGACGTGACCAGCGATGCGGACGTGCAGGCAGGCAGTGTGTCGTTGCGTACCCACGTGCACCCAGAGAACGGCGGAAGCGGCCCGACCGGGTCGCCGGTGGGAGGCTAGATGGCCGAAGACTACACCCTGGAAGCGCCGTTGGAGCGCGGGCTGCTGGCCGCTGACGGCGGCCTGCGCCGGGCCATCGTGATCAGCCTGTTCACCGACGCGCGAGCCAAGGCCGACGACGAGTTGCCCGCCGGTTCGGCGGGGTTGAACGCCAGGCGGGGCTGGTGGGGCGACATCGTATCCCCGGCGCAGGCCCCGACGGGCGCATCGTGGACCACCGGCAGCCGGTTGTGGCTGCTCTCGCGCGAGAAGCAGACGGCGGAAACGGCGCGCCGCGCACGCGGTTACGCGGAGGAAGCTCTGCAATGGCTGGTCTCTGGCGGGTGGGCTACCTCCGTCAGCGTCGATGCCAGCTGGGCTGCGGACGCCACCGGGGTGCTGGTGCTGACCATCTCCATCACCCTGGCCGACGGCACCAGCGTTACCGAAATCTTCAGGAGGCCCCTGTGAGCTTCAACAGGCCGACGCTTGCCGCGCTGGTCGCGCGCATCGAAAGCGACATCGACACCCGCATGGAAGGGGCGGACGCCCGCCTGCCCGCCGCCGACGTGGCCGTGCTGGCGCGGGCCGTGGCCGGAACCCAGCACGGGCTTTACGGCTATCTCGACTATCTGGCCGCGCAGGTGGTGCCCGACACCGCCGACGAGGAACACCTGCTGCGCTGGGCCAACTGGTGGGGCGTGGCGCGCAAGGCGGCTGAAGCCGCCAGCGGCACCGTGACCTTCACCGGTATCTCCGGCACGTCGATACCCGCCGGGACCCTTTTGCAACGCACCGACGGCACGGAGTTCCAGACCATGGCCGACGTGGCCATTGCCGGTGGTAGTGCCGTGGCCCAGGTCGAGGCCGTGGTGGAGGGAACGGTGGGCAATACCGCTGCTGGCCTGGTGTTGCGGCTGGCCACCACCCTGTCCGGAGTGCAGTCTGCCGCAACCATCGGCGCTGCCGGGCTGACCGGCGGCACGGAAGCGGAAACGGTGGAGGCGCTGCGGACCAGGCTGCGGGCCTATGTGCAGGAGCAGCCGCAGGGTGGTGCCACCAACGATTGGGTGACCTGGGCGTTGCAGGTGTCCGCCGTTACCCGCGCATGGGCCTATCCCCGCTACGTGGGGCGCGGCACGGTGGGGCTGGCGTTCGTGTGTGACAACGCGCCGGGCACCATAATCCCCGGCGTGGACATGGTGGCCACCGTGCAGGCGTACCTGGAACACCCCGACCGCTGCCCACCCGGCTGTGAGCCGCTGGTGTTCGCCCCCACGCCCGCGCCGCTGGTCTTCCAGCTCGCGGACCTCGCCCCTGCGCAGGCCAGCGTGCGGCTGGCCATCGAAGCCGCCCTGCGCGAACTGGTCCTGCGCGAAGCCGAGCCGGGCGGAACCCTGCTCATCAGCCACGTGCGCGAAGTCATCTCCACGGCGGCCGGGGAGTATGACCACGTGCTGCTGTACCCCACGGCCAACGTGGCGCACGCTGCCGGGGTCATCGCCACCTACGGCGGAACGACCTGGAGTGAAAGCTGATGGCCAGCGCCGCCGAATACCTGATCCAGTTGCAGGCCCTGCTGCCGGTGGGCGACGCATGGCCGCGCGAGCCGGACGCCCTGGTGACGCGAACCCTGCGCGGACTGGCCGAGGATATGGCCCGCGCGGACCGGCGGAGTGCCGACCTGTTCGAGGAGACAGACCCCCGCACTGCGCTGGAACTGCTGGGCGAGTGGGAGACCTTCGCGGGCCTGCCCGACGCCTGTACCCAGAACACGGCCATCTCCCTGGGGGAACGACGGCGCGCCCTGTGGTCCGCCCTGGTGCAGAAGTCCGGCCTGACGCTGTCGTTCTTTGAACGGCTGGCGGCGCGGCTTGGCTACTCCGTGACCATCGTGGGGCGGGGTCGTCCGTTTATCTGCGGGCGTTCCCGGTGCGGCCACCAGGTGGGCGGCGGGCACGAGGAGCGGCTTGTCTGGCATGTGACCATCCACGGCCCCAGAGTCCAACGCTTCCGGTGCGGCGCATCCAGCGCCGGTGACAGGCTGACGCGCATCGTGCGTGCCACCGACCTGGAATGCCTGCTGCGCCGCTTGAACCCCGCGCACCTGGACCTTGTCATCGCCTACGAGGAGGCATCCATATGAAATACGTTCCCCCCATCGGGGCGACCGACCCGAACGCCCCGTACATCACCGAGAACCTGGCTGCCGGTGTCGAAGGCAGCCCGGTGGCCGCCGAGGCCATCGAACACCCCCAGCGCGAGATACTGGCCGTCATCACCGGCGCTGGGTTGACTCCGAATGAGGAAAACCTGGGGCAGCTGCGGGACGCAATTGAAGGCATGATCGCAGCGGCCATCGCAGCCTCGGCCATCGATCCCGTGGCCACCACGCGCGACATGCTGGGGGGCACCATCGTGGAGTGGGAAGCCGCCGCCATTCCGACGTTGGCCGATGGCAAGCCGCTGGGGCTGGAACTGAACGGCTCGATCATCTCTCTGACCACGTACCCTCGGCTGCTGCGCAAATGGCCTGGCGCGGGGGCCAACGCCACGGCACCAGTGTGGTACCGGTGCACCGCTGGCGGAACCCGCGACGCGGCTGGCGGTTACATCAAGCTCCAGGACAGGCGGGCGGAGTTCCCGCGCGGTTGGGACCACGGACGGGGCGTGGATGCCGGGCGTGTGTTGGGCAGTGCGCAGGGGGGCACCAATATGTCGAACGGCACGCTGTATTCTGGGGGCGTGGTGGGCGCAGGGATTATCCAGCCGATTTCGAATCTTGAAAATACGAGCTCTGTTACGAGCAGCACGGCGAACAGCAACACGCCGACGGCCACCGCCAGCATTACGAGCGGGGACGTGAGAGTCCGCAGCGTCGCAACGATGTTCATCGTGTTGGTCTAGCCAAGGAGGAAATCAATATGCGCATCCACAGATATGATCGCGATACCCGAGAGTACCAGCTGACAGAGGACTGGACGCCACCCCACGCCTGGGTGGCGCTGCCTGCCGATGCTGTTGCGGCAGAAGCAGTGCCCTTGCCCGAGACGCGCATGGGGTTTGCCCGCGTGCTCACCGTGCAGGCCGATAGTTGGGAATACGCCGAAGACCATCGTGGCGAGCAGGGGTGGAAGCCCGATGGCCAAGCCCACACCATTGTCGGGCTGGGACCGCTTCCAGATGGCTGGAGCACCAGCGCCCCGGTGCCTTCACCAGAAAACGTGGCGGCATACAAGGCGCGCGAAATCCGTACCGGGTACGACACTGCCCTTGCGGGCGTTCTTGCCGGGGCGGAGGCCACAGCCACCGGGGTGGCCGTGGGGTCCGCCCTGATGGCCGTCACGGACCCCGAAGGGCTGGAATACCTTGTGGAGCGGCTGACCGCCCGCCGGGTGGAATTGGAACAGGTACTGCTGGCCGCACAGGCCGACGCCGACCCGGTGGCCGCCGTGCTGGCCATCGTGGTCAGCTACCCCACATAATGGAGGACTAGCTATGACAATCCAACTTGCCATCCCCTCCGGGGAGGTTAATGACCCTCGCGGGCGCGCGCCGATTGATCCGGCGATTTTTCTGCAACCTCGCACTCGGATTATCGTCTCAACGGGCCAGTCCATGCTGGGCAACTGGAGCGACGTGCCACCCGCGTTGTTTAATCCATACAATCCCTGCTACGAATTGAATATTTTCGATGGGATCGTCCGACAGTGCGACGGCGGCCCAGTGTCGAACATGGATCAAGGCGAACATAAGCCTGCCGACCAGTACCCGCAGCGACTCAGTGTACTCGATCTATGGGGACGCTCTCTCTGCGGGCTTGGGCACAACGCGCGAACCTTGGTTTGCGGACTGAACATTGGTGGTACGCCTGCAGCCATGTGGGTGCCCGGTACCCCCTTGTTCCAGCGCGCTGTGATCGCTCTGAATCTACTGGACTCTATGGGGTTGTGCCCCACCGATTGGGTCCATGTTATTGGCCACGGCGACAGGATCGGCGCGGAGATCAGCGGAAAGTCCCCTGTGGTCGCCGCAGCGCGTTTTGCAGCGGACACCGCGCGTTTCATCGACGGCGTTCGCAGGGCTGGCTATTCCGGCAGAATCGTGTTGGGTTTGGGCTGCTATCAGACCTTCTGCTCAGAGACGTTGCGCTTGGCCATCATCGCTGCGCAGCAACAGGTCATTGAATCCACCGGGATTACCAGCGGCCCGAACGACGATCTGCATAACGGCTCTGACCGGCGCGCAAGGGCGGATGGGTGCCACTGGAGCGAGACGGGACGATATACATCCTTCTTCGACGTGAACGGTAACGGCGCCATGTCGTGGGTGAACTACTTCCCGAAGATGCCGTAGCATTGCGAGCTTTGCCCCGGCTTGGTAAAGTCCAGTGATGGAGGACGTCATGCCCAAATCCATTTCACGCAAACACGCGTTGCTCGCCGCCCTGGCCTTTGTTCTGGTTGCCGCGCTGGAATTTACCGCCGCGACGAAGCCAATGCCAGAGGCCCAGGACATGACAAGGGATCAGGCACGGCAGCTGTTGAAAAAGTCCGGGGTGACTGATTGCGCGGAGGTGGTCAACGTGTGGCCCCGAGGCGACTTTGCGTATAGAGTGAGGTGCTACGATAACCCCGGATCGTTTATAACCGTGGACTACACGGTCAACGCTCTTACGCACTCGTTCATCCGGCATTAGCAGCAGGTAGCCACCCTCGTCTCAGCCCTTTCCCCCGACAGAAGCGACCAGAGCGCCCGGGTGAATCCGGGCGCTCTTGAATTTCGTTCCGTATTATGAAACTAGCATGGCCATTGTGTTATATCACAGAAATCGGCGCGCTTATCGCGGCGCGCTTCAACATCCACACGCAGCCTGCGGAAGTCGTGGTTCTTGCGAAAGCTGTAGTCGTTGGCGGCAAGGTCCACGGCGGTGGCCACCAGCGCGCCGATGTCGCATTCCATGTGCGACGAGGTGCTGCGGCGGCTGAAGTTGAGCATGTTGGCCACGATGCGGGCGGCCCGCAGCCCTGCCTCGCGCACCCCGGCGGCCATGCGCAGCACGCCGCGCCGCTCCAGGTAGTCGCGCACCTGTTCCACGGTGCAGCCCATG
>NZ_VSMK01000049.1 GCF_011682075.1 Nitratidesulfovibrio liaohensis | reverse complement strand
GGCGATGGACTGCCGGTTGGCCAGCACGAAGGCTACCGTGCGCCCGCCAAGAACGGCGGGCCACAGGTCGGGCCAGGCCCAGCCGGGCGCGGCGGCCCACAGGGCCAGCACCGGCAGGGGCAAGCCGAACAGCAGCCACAGCAGCGCCAGAAACAGGCGCGCTCCCTTCTGCGGATCAGGGCGCAGCTGAGGACGCGAATCCGCCCGGCCCGTTCCGTTGCGTGGGGTCACAGCTGGCGCTCCCGGCCTCGCAGCCCGGCCACCAGGCGCACGTAGGCCGTCACGAACCCGGCGCAGCACAGCAACAACAGGGTCAGCAGGGCGGCGGCGGCGGGGCGGTCTTCCAGCGAGCGCAGAAAGTACAGGTCGTAGGCCGCCACACCCGGCATGGCCGGTGTGGATTCGCCCAGCAGCAGGGGAATTTCCACCGCGCCGAAGGCGTACAGGAACAGGATCAGGAACGAGGCGTGCAACACCGGAACAAGGTGCGGCACTACCACGTCGCGCAGCACGGCCCACCGCCCGGCCCCCAGCATTCGGGCCGTCTCGATCAGGCGCGGGTCCAGCCGCCGCAACGAGGCCACGGCCAGCAGCATGACGAAGGGCAATTCCTTGTAGGTGTAGGCCAGGACCATGCCAAGGCCGTCGCCGCCCCAGAGCAGGGCGGGAAACTGCGCCTGTCCGCCGATTATCCCGGCCTGATGCAGCGCGGCGGACACCAGGCCGGAACGGCTCCAGAACACGATGGCCAGAAAGGCCACCACGATGTGCGGCAGCACCAGCGGCACCCGGAACACCAGTGCCGCCAGTTGCATGCGGGCGGGCAGCCGCCACACCCCGTAGGCCAGCAACGCACCCCCGGCCACGGACAGCAGGGCCGAAACCCCGGCCACGCGCAGCCCCAGCAGCAGTGCCCCCGCCATGTGCGGCTGGGCCAACTGCCGCCAGCCCGCCCATGCATCCCGGACATCCGGCGCGGAAAGCCCCAGCGCGCCCTGCTCCGGCAGGTACTGGATCGGCAGCAACCACCCCAGCGACTGGGCCGCCGTCAGCCCCACGCCCGCCATAAAGGGCACCAGCAGCACCAGCAGCGGGCACAGGGCCGTCATGCGGTGCGCGGCGCCGATCCGGGGGTGGTGAGTGCGGGTGGACATGGCTGCTCCTGCGGCAGAGGGGACGGGTATGGCAGGTGTACAGGCAACGGCGGCCCCTTCGCAAGCGGACCTTACCGGGGACACGGCTCCCGATATCGGACGGCCCGCAGTCCGCGTTAGAAACGAAACAGCGGCGCGTGCATTGCGCGGCCCCGCCAACTGGTCCATACTGACAGCATCCGCCACTTCGTCGCCTTGCTGGAAATGGTCGCCCCCATGGAGGGCCACAGATGCTCCCGGACAGCAACACCGCGCCCATCGCACCGCCCCCTCGGTCCGGTCGGCGCGCCCGCCGCCGTGCCGCGCTCTGCGTGGTGCTGCTGGCGGCCATGGTACTGTGCCTGCTGCGCCCTGCCCCCGCCGGGGCTCGGGCCGCGCTGACCGAGGCAGAGCAGGCCTGGCTTGCCGACAACCCCGACAAGCTCACCCTGTACTTCGACAAGAACTTTCCGCCCTACGAAATGATTGGGCCGGAAGGCTCCTTCCAGGGGCTGGCAGCCGACGTGGTGGCCCTGGTCGAGCAACAGTTGGGAGCCCGTTTCGCCAAGACACCGGCTCCGGACTGGCCCACCCAACTCGCGGCGCTGGAAAGCGGAAACATGGCCCTCGTCCCCGTCATAGTGCGCACCCCCGAGAGGGAGATATATGCGCAATTCACACCGCCCTACGTGGATATTCCCACCGCCATCATCGCCCGGCGCGGCGAAGGCGAGGGCCGCCAGCTCTCCGACTTCGTCGGTCGCCGCGTGGCCGTGGTACGGGGCTACGTCACCGAGGCGTACGTCCGTCGGCACTCGGAAGGGGGGCGCATGGAAGTGGTGCCCGTGCCCAACGTGCAGACCGGCCTGCGCGACGTATCCTTCGGCGTGGTGGACGCCATGGTGGAAAACCTGGCCGTGGCCGCCCATTACATAGACAAGGAACAACTGCCCAACCTGAAGGTTGTCGGCGCCACCGACCTCGGCTACCCGCTCAGCCTGGGCATCAGCAAAAAATACCCCTTGCTGTGCAGCGCGGTGCTCAAGGCCTTTGCCGCCATCCCTCCGGAGGAGCTGGAAGGCACCAAGGCCCGCTGGATACGCCTGGACACCGGCGGCGTACTCACCCCGGACCAGCGCCGCATGCTGCGCGTGGCCGCCGTGGGGGCCGTGGTGATGGTGGTCTGGCTTGTCCTGGTCACCTGGGTGCTGCGACGCAGACTGCGCGAAAAGGTGGACGCCCTCGACCATGCGCGCCGCAAGGCCGAGGAACAGTCCACCCGGCTGGCCCTGGTACTGGGGGCCACCAACGCGGGCACCTGGGAATACGATCCGAAAACCGGCGCCGCATACTGTAGCCCGGAATGGTACACCATGCTGGGGCACCTGCCCGATTCCACCTCCCACACCTATGCGGGCTGGTTCAGCCTGATGCACCCGGAAGACACGCCACATGCGTCCAAAATACTTAATGAATATGTGAAACATGGAGGCAGGGGCGGCTACGAGTCGGAATTCCGCATGCGCCATGCGGACGGGGGATGGCGCTGGGTGCTGGGCAAGGGCCAGGCCGTGGCCTGGGACGACGCGGGGCACCCCACGCGCATCATCGGCCTGAACATCGACATCCACAATCTGAAACAGCATCGCGAGGCCGCGCTGGAAAGCGAACGGCGCTTTCGCACCATTTTCGAGAGCGCCCCGTACTCCATCGTCATCAACCGCATGTCCGACGGGGCCTACCTCGACGTGAACCGGGCCTTTCTGGCTTCGCAGGGCGTGGACCGGGAAGAGGCGCTGCGCGGCGATCCCCTGCGCTTTTCGGGCGCGTCGCCCGAAGAGGCAGCGGCCTTCCGCCGCGCGGTCCGCAACCTGGGCGGCCTGCACAACGTGGAGAGCGCGGTAAGGCGCAAGGACGGATCGTACAGGCACATCATCTTCTCTGCCGTGCCCGTGGCTTTCGACGGAGAAGAGGCCATCCTGTCCATCACCGTGGACGTGACCGAGATGAAGGCCGCGGAAGAAGCCCTGAAGACCAGCGAGGAAAAATACCGCGCCATCTTCAGCAACGCCCCCATCGGCATCTTCCGCACGCGGTACGACGGCAGACTGCTCGACGCCAACCCGGCCCTGGCGCGCATGCTGGGCTACGCCGACCGCGAGGAACTGCTGAGCCGGAACGAAAACCGCACGCTGGCCATCCACCCCCACCCGGCCCAGCGCCTGCGCCTGCTGGACATGCTGCGGGAAACCCCGCAGGGCGTGCGCATGGAATGCCAACTGCTGCGCCGCGACGGGTCGGCCTTCCACGCCATCATCAACGCCTCGCTCCAGCCCGATGCGGACGGCAACCCCGCCTTCCTCGACGGCTCCATAGAGGACATCAGCATCCGCAAACAGGCCGAAGAGCAGTTGCGCCAGTCGGAACAGAAGTTCTTCCAGCTGTTCCAGCTCAGCCCCGACGCCATCGTGGTGGCCCGGCTGGACGACGACACGGTGCGCGACGTGAACCAGGCGTTCATCCACATGTTCGGCTTCACCCGCGACGAGGTGCTGGCAACCCCCGCCAGCGAACTGGCCATCGTGCCCCCGGCGCCACGCTGCGCGCCCCGTACGGCCAGGTACGGCGGGATGGCGCGGTGCGCAACCACGAGTTTTCCGCCCGGCACAAGGATGGCACGCCCATGAACTGCCTGCTGTCGTGCGCGCTGCTGCGCATCGACGGCGAGGCTCACGTCATGGCCGTGCTGCGCGACATCACGCAGATCAAGAAAATGCAGGAAGTGATCATCCAGACGGAGAAAATGGTTTCGCTGGGGGGCATAGCGGCGGGCATCGCGCACGAAATCAACAACCCCCTCGGCATCGTGCTGCAGGCGGCGCAGAACATGGCGCAACGCACCCGGCCCGACTTCGCCAAGAACGTGGCCGTGGCGCAGGCCATGGGCCTCGACATGGAACTGCTGGCCCGCTACATGCGCGAACGCAAGCTGGACGTGTTCCTGGCGGACATCCAGGACGCCGCCCTGCGCGCCTCGGCCATCATCCGGCACATGCTCGAATTCAGTCGGCGCAGCGAATCCAAACGCAAGCTCTGCGATCTGCCGGGCGTGCTGCACCGCGCGCTTACCCTGGCCCAGAGCGACTACGACCTCAAGAAAAGCTACGATTTCAAAAAAATAGATGTTTCGCTGCACATGGACGACGAACTGCCGCCCATCAACTGCACGGAAACGGAAATCGAGCAGGTGGCCATCAACCTGCTGCGCAACGCGGCCCAGGCCATGGCCACGGCCGACCCGCCCGTGGAAGCCCCGCGCATCGACATCGACATCACCGCCTTGCCGGGGGGAGTGCGCATCGTCATTGCCGACAACGGTCCCGGCATGCCCCCGGAGGTCCTGCACCGGGCCTTCGAGCCGTTCTTCACCACCAAGGCGCCAGGGGTGGGCACGGGTCTTGGCCTGTCGGTCTCGTATTTCATCGTCACCAAGGGGCACGGCGGCCGGATGGAGGTGGAGTCGGCACCGGGCCGGGGCACCCGCTTCATCATCGAGCTTCCCGCGGATGCACCCGCCACCGTTCCGCAGGAGACCTCTGCATGACGTCTCCCCTCTGCCACACGTCCGCCCACGAGCCGCCCATCGATCTGCTGATCGTGGACGACGAGGAGCCCATCCGCCGCATGCTCATGGCCTATTTCGAAGACTTCGACGCCTTCTCCGTGCGCGCCGCCGCTTCCGGCGAAGAAGCGCTGGCGGCCCTGGCGGCCCGACACGCGGACCTGTGCGTGGTGGACATGCGCCTGCCCGGAATGAACGGCGAGCAATTCATCCTGGAAGCGGCAGGCCGCGCGATGTGCCGCCATTTTCTGGTGCACACCGGCTCGGTGAACATGAAACCCGGACAAGCCCTGCGCGCCGCCGGGGTGGGGCCGGAGGACGTGTTCGTGAAACCCCACGACGCAGCACGCCTGGCGGAACGCATTTACCAGGTGCTGGGCAGACGCGGCGCACACGACACGCCCCCCAGGGTTACGGGAGATACGGAGCCCGCAAGGGGCGCGCACCCCGCAGATGCCCCGGCAAACCGGAGGAACCCGCGATGAGCGTGCTGGTCATCGATGATCAGGAGGGCCTGCGGCGTTCGCTGTGCGCCTACCTCGAGGACATGGACTACGAAACGCTCGAAGCCGCCGACGGCCGCCAGGGACTGGAGGTGCTGGACGCCCACCTGCCCGATGTCGAGGCGGTCATCGTGGACCTGAACATGCCGGTCATGGACGGGTACGCCTTTCTCGCCCATGCCTGCGAACACGCCCCGGACCTGCCCACCATCGTCCTTTCCGGGGTGGGGGTGGTGGATGACGCCATCCGGGCCATGCGCGCCGGGGCGTGGGACTTCATCACCAAACCCCTGCACGACTTCAACATCCTGCAACTGACCCTGGACAAGGTGCTGGAACGCGCCCGTCTGCTGCGCGAAAACCGCGCCTACCAGCAACGTCTGGAGTGCATGGTGGGCGAGCGCACCGCCGAAATCGAGCGCACCCGCCGCCAGATCCTCCAACGGCTGAGCCGTGCCGCAGAATACAAGGACAACGAGACCGGCATGCACGTCATCCGGGTGGGCGAGATCAGTGCGCTGCTGGGCCGTGCGCTTGGCCTGCCGGAAGACCGTTGCGACATGCTGCGCCAGTGCGCGCCGCTGCACGACGTGGGCAAGATAGGCATCCCGGACAACATCCTGTTGAAACCCGCCGCACTGGACGCAGGGGAATGGGATCTGATGCGCCGCCACTGCGCCTTCGGGTGCGAACTGCTGGGCCCGCTGGACCGGGACGATGCGCGAGCCTCGTGCGCTTCGTACCTGCTGCCACGCGGGGACGACGGCAACCCCTTTCTGGCCCTGGCCCGCATGCTGGCCTTGCTGCACCATGAACGGTGGGATGGCACGGGCTACCCTTTCGGGCTGCGGGGCGACGACGTTCCCATGGAGGCGCGCATCGTGGCGCTGGTTGACGTGTACGATGCCCTGCGCAGCGAACGCCCCTACAAGCGCTGCTTCACGCGCGAAGAATGCCGCGACGCCATCGTGGCGGGTTCCGGCACGCAATTCGATCCGGACGTGGTGCGGGCCTTCCTGGACAATATTGACGCCATCGAGGGCATCCGCGAGCGGTGGGCAGGCTGACACCCGCCACGCGGCTTGCCATTCATGCCGCGCCGCGCTACAGGCACGCCCACGCCGCCGTACGCGCCCTGTGCCGGGCATCCGCCCCTTTTCCTCGGACCCTTCGGACACACGAACATGACCGCCCCCCACCTTGCTGACCGCACCATCTACATCGCCGCCGCCGGGTTCACCGACGACCTCGTCCACGAGCTCGAAGACCTGCACGGCGCGCGCGTGCTGGACATGCGCGGGCGGCTGGTGGTGGCCGAGGGTCCGGCCCGTCCGGCGGCATGGGCACAGAACGTCTGGCTGGAGCCCGTGGCCATCCCCGTGGCCTCCATCGGCGATGCGGCCCGCAAGCTGAAGACCATCCAGCGCAACTGGCACCTGCACGCCACCGGCCACCACCGCCGGGCCGCGCTGATTCAGGAGCAACTGCCGCGTGTGGCCGTCCGGCCCGTGGCGTTTGGCGATGCCCCGCCCACGGCGCCGCTGGGCTCGTGGACCCTGTGGGAGCCGGACCTGGTGCTGGCATCCGCCCGCTGCACCAGCCCCTTTCCCGACGGCGAACCGCGCTTCGAGGAAAACCGCACCGTGCCGCCCACCCGCGCCTACCTGAAGCTGTGGGAGCTGTTTACCCTCATCGGCAAACGCCCCGGCCCCGGCGAACTGTGCCTGGACCTGGGCAGTTGCCCCGGCGGATGGACCTGGGTGCTGGCGGAACTGGGTGCCAGGGTGTTCAGCGTGGACAAGGCGGACATTGCCCCGCACATCGCCGCCCACCCCAACGTGAACTTCTGCACCGGCAGCGCCTTCGGGCTGGACCCGCGCCACGCCGGGGCCGTGGACTGGCTGTTCTCGGACGTGATCTGCTACCCCGACAGGCTGCTGGCCACCGTGGGCCGCTGGCTGGAATTGGGCCAGTGTCGCAACTTCGTGTGCACCCTGAAGTTCCAGGCCGATACGGACCACGCCACGGCGCGCGCCTTCGCGGCGGTGCCGGGATCGCGCCTGCTGCACCTGGCCCACAACAAGCACGAACTGACCTGGGTGCTGCTGCGCGACTGAAGTCCCTGCCTGCTGCCGTACCCGCCACGCCGATTTGCCATCAATACGCCGAACGTTCCTTCCCCCTGCCGCCAGGCACCATTCTTCGCCCTGCCCCTTCCCCGTCCGCCCCGCATCTGGCCGCATGGTCAAGCGTCTTCGACCCGTTGCGAGGGGGCATTGCGCCATGCCGCCCGCCGCAAATGAATCCGGGGCGGAACCGTCTGCTGCGAAGGTTCCGCCCCGGACTGCGAGGGGGGATGGGCGTATGCTGTCGTGGAACACTGACGGCGGGTCACGCCGTGCCGGGGGCTGCCCGGCAAAATTCACTACCGCACCTGTGGGCTCAACCGCGCTGGCCCTACAGCACGGCGCGGCGCTCCAGCACCTGCTCGTACGCGGTCTCGATGCGCTCCAGCAGTTCCTCCACCGGGCAGGGCTTGAGCAGGTAGTCGCTGGCCCCGGCGCGCATGGCGTCCAGGGCGATGTCCGTGTAGGCGTGCCCGCTCAGGATGATCACCGCCGGGTCTTCGCCGCCGGACTTGCGGATTTCGCGCAGCACGTCGCGGCCATCCATGTCGCCCAGCTGGATGTCCAGGATCACCACATCCACGGTCTGCCCGGCCAGCCACTCCAGCGCGGCCCGGCCGCTGGCCACGCCGTCCATGGTCACGCCGCGCTTGCGCATGCGGCGCAGCAGCGCGTCACGAAAGCCGTCCTCGTCGTCCACCAGCAGGATGCGGCAGCTTTTCAGCAATTCCGGGCAGTCCATGTCCCTCTCCTGTTCCGCCTGTTCCGCTTGCGCGGCAATTCCGTTGCCGGACAATCACGCGCCGCGGGCTTCCGCGGGCTGGGGCGCCATGTCGGGCAGGGTCACCACGTCGCCGGGCTGCACGTCCAGGTCGTGGGGCACGCGGGCCACACAGTCGCGCGCGGTGCATTCCACAACCCGCGCCTCGCCCACCGGGCTGCCGTCGGGGCGGTGGATGC
>NZ_VSMK01000048.1 GCF_011682075.1 Nitratidesulfovibrio liaohensis | reverse complement strand
GCCGAGGTGCGCGAGGCATCCACGGCGCGTACCGCACGCGGCGCCCGTGCCACGCGCCCGGCACGCGGACTGGCACACGAACCGGAGGAAGCACAGCCCGAACCCCCGGTGCGTGGCGGCGTGCAGGTGAAGCTGCATTCCAAGCTCAAGGCCCTGGAAATGCTGGCCCGCCATCTCGGCATGTTCGGGAGTGCCGCAGCCGCCGATGGCGATGCGTCCCCTGACGGCGGCAACACGCCGCCTGAACTCCCGCCGGAACTGCGTGCCCGCATCGACGCACTGTACCCGCGCCATGGGGCCGATGTCGTCCGGAACCATGGCGGAGGCTACCGCGATGACCGCGATGGCGCGGATGATGACGGCGAAGGGGACTGGGAGGATAGAGAGGACAGCGAGGACACGGAGCACGGCGAGGACGGAGGCTTCGGGGGGGATGGCTGGGGGCTAGCCTAGGCAATACGGACGGCAGGGGCGGGGGGTGGCAGGACGAGAGGAAGGTACGGACTGCCAACGGACCGGATAAACCCCGATGCCCGCGACCAGGCCGTGCGCATCAGCCCCGGTCAGCAGCCAGCCTTCTCCCGACGGTTCCCGACCGGTCCCGGCGGGTCCCGGCGGGTCCCACTTGGCACGGACCATGCCCGTGGCGGAATTTTTCCGCCACGGGCAACCCGGCGACACCATGTACACCTTTGGGCATGACACGGGCGCACGGCGGCGGACCCCCGGAAAAATAATGGAGGGAGGGCGGCGGCAGCCTTACCAAAAGTATAGTCGGTCATGCGTCACCGGCGTTCCGCTGGGTGAACGCCGAGCGCAACCGCAAGGAGCGATCCATGAAGGAACCCATGCCCGACCAGGTGACCTGTACCTTCTGCGGACGCAGCTTCGATGCGTCCCCGGAGCAACCCCAACGTGAACTGCGCCCCCTGCACGACGAACACTTCTGCCTCGACTGCGCCTGCCACGCCGATCCCGCCATCCTGGCCGTGGTCGGCGAAGACCGCCTGCTGGACATCATCGAAAACTGGTACGGATAGCGGGACCACCCGCCAGCCGCAGAGCACCTGCCCGCCGCCCGCGCCATGACATCTGGGCGCGAACGGGGTCTTGCCGCTCGCCCGCAAGGCGCACGGGCCGGGCACCATCGGTGTGCCCGGCGTGCTCTGCAGCGGAGTCAGGCCGGGTTCAGCGCCGGGGCTCCAGGCGCAGCCCCACGGGCTCGCCCACACTGGCCAGCAGACAGGTTATCCGTACGGGGCGGGCCACGCCGTCCGGTGTGGTCAACACGCCGTCCATGCGCAGGATGGTGGACACGTAATGCCCGTCCACCACGCCGTCGTACCGTTCCATGGTGGCGCGCCCGTCATTGATGAAGGCCAGGCTGGAAGGCGAGCCGTACTGGCTGGCCAGTTCGATCTGGGCGTAGGCAAGGCAGACGTCCAGATCCTGGTCGGAAACTTCCGCGCGGGCGGCGGGTACCAACGCGCCTGCCATCATGCCTGCAAGCGCGCCGGTCAGCGCAAGGACGCACAACAAGCGGGTCAGGACATCTCGCGCCACGCCGAACGCGCGGCGCGCACGCCCCCACGAAGTGGCCTTGCCGCTCGGGGCAGCGGATGCGGCCAACGGTGTTGCAGTGGTGTCTCGCATGGCGGCCTCGCAACGGGGAGATGGCACGCATGACCTGCGCTTCCGGCCGGGCCCCCGTTGGCCACGGACCGGACCTGGTGCCCTGGCATGCTGCCGGACCTGAGCCGGACCTGAACCGGACCTGAACCGGACCAGTTACATGACCACAGCCGGGTCATTCCCAAGCCTGTCACGGCTCCATGCCCAGATGATGGGGTGCCGCCGCGCCCGGGTCAAGCCGCATTTCTGGAATGGCGGTGCGCCGCTACTTGCAGATGCCCTCCCGCTTGGCAGACTCCATGCCCGTGCAGTCGCCGTTGGAACACCCCTTGGCGAAGTCCGCGCAGGCGGCGACAATCTGGTCCTCCGCCAGTTCCACGGCCGCCCGGTAGTTCCAGGCCCGATGCTGAGCGGAATCCAGTTCGAGAGACCGCGTCAGGTCCTTGCGGGCGCCCAGTTGATTGCCCATGCGAAAGGCCACCAGGCCCCGCCAGGCGTAGTTCTCTGCCGAAGGATGCTGCCGCACGGCGCGGGTCAGATCGTCGAACGCCTCGTCCCACAGGCCCATTTCGCTATAGGCCAGCCCGCGCCGGGCAAAGGCCTGCCAGTAATCGGGCTGGAGATCGATGGCCTTGTTCAGGTAGGCCACGGCCTTTTCCGGTTCGGTGCAGGTTTCGCCCCCCTTCCACAGCACATGGGCCATGGCGAAGTACTTTTCCGCCTCCGGACTGACCTTTCCGGAAACACCCATGGGGTTGTAAGGCTTCAGCGGCTCCTGCGAAGCACAGCCGGACAGGGAGAACGCCGGGAGCAACAGCGCCAAAAGCAGCAGCGCCGGGAACAACGGCGACCTGACCGTGGCCTGGGGGCGCGCGTCATGGGAACCTGCGGTGGTGGCGGTGCGGAACGATGTGAACGGCATGTCCGTCTCCTGCATGGGGGCGGGCCGGGGCCCGTTGAGGATGAGGGGGTGGGGAAAAGGCTGGCATGAAATCCGTCATGCAACGACACGACCGCATCGCGCGAGGTTCGTGCATCGTTGCCCGGTAGCCGGACACGACCGGTTGCACCGTGCGCGGGCCACCGACCTCTGGCCTGCCGGGCTGTCCCGTCAATGTGGCCTGTCCGGATCGTTCGATCTGGCCTGGCTGGCCTTGGCCCGTCTGGCCGATCTGGCCGATCTGGCCGATCTGGCTGGCCGCGCCGTCCGTTACCGCCGCAGATACGCGCCCATCCCCCAAAGCGCAAGCGGGGCGGGCCACCCGGCCCGCCCCGCACGAAAGGACAATGTCTGCGCCTGCGCCACGCACCCTAATACACCACGTTGTACGACATCACTTCCGGCCTGTGGAAATGGAATTCCACGCGCCGGTTCTTGCTGCGGCTTTCGGGAGTGGTGTTGGGTTCCAGGGGACGCGTGTCGGCATAGGCAATGCCGCGCAGTCGGGTGGGCTTGATGCCGCCCTTCTCGATGATGTAGCGCACGGCTGCCGCCGCGCGCGCGCCGGACAGTTCCCAGTTCGAGGGGTACGGGCTGCCCGCGGCCACCTCGCCGCTGTCGCTGTGGCCGCGCACCATCAGGTACAGGTTGTACTCGCGCAGAATCTTGATGACCTCGTCCAGCACCTTGCTGCCTTCCGGCACCAGTTCCGCCGAACCGGCCTTGAACATCACGTCGCTGTTCACCCGCAGCAGCACGCCCACGTCGTCGGCGCTGATGCCGCTGGCGTTCTGCGGAATGGCGTCGGCCATCAGCATCTGCTTCAGCTTCTGGGCGATGGCGTAGTGCGATTTTTCGGTTTCCGACACCTTGAAATCGCGCGTGTCCAACTTGTCCACGCCCTGCACGAAGGGGTTGTTGGCCACCGGCGAAACGTTGCTCGAATCGAACAGGGACCGCTCGGTGGAAAAGTAGCCCGCCAGCGCCTGCTTGGTTTCCGGCGGGGTCATGTTCAGAATCCACATCAGCAGGAAGAAGGCCATCATCGCCGTCACGAAGTCGGCGTAGGCAACTTTCCATGATCCACCGCCAGCCATGGCGTTCCTCCCCATATGGCGCGCCGTGCGCGGCAGGCGGAATTTCCGCCGCCGGGCGCGCGGTGCGTCAGCTCTTCAGCTTTTCTTCCATCTCGGCGAACGTGGGACGGAAGGTATGCGGAATGGCACGCCGCCCGTATTCCACGGCAATGATCGGCGTGGACCCCCGGATGGCGGCAGCCACCGCCTCCTTGATCACCGCGAAGTACATGTGATGCTCGTGGTTGGTCTGCTCGATCTTTGCGCCCATGGGGCCGAACACGCCGTAACAGAACAGGATACCGACGAACGTCCCGATCAGCGCGGCCCCGATGTGGTGACCAAGCACTTCGGGCGGTTCGCTGATCTTGCCCATGGTCAGCACGACGCCGAGCACCGCCGCCACGATCCCCATGCCGGGCATGGATTCGGCCATGCGGCCGATGGCGTGCGGGGCGATGGATTCCTCTTCGTGCATGGACTTCATGTCCACTTCCATCAGGCTGTCGATTTCGTTGGGGTCGCCGGTGGTCAGGTACACCCGCAGCGTGTCGCCGATGAAGTGCACGGTGTGCTTGTCCTTGGCGATGGCGGGGTACTTGTTGAAGATGGAGCTGCCTTCCGGCTTTTCAATGTCCTGTTCGATGCTGATCACCCCTTCGCGGTGCATCTTCACGAACAGCGAATTGAGCAGGCCGAGCACCTCGAGGTACTTGGCCTTGCTCATGCCGGGGTCGCCCATGACCACCTTCAGGTTCTTCATCACCAGCCCGAGTGAATACTTGGTGTTGGAGATGATGAACGCGCCGAACGCCGCCCCGAGGATGATGATCATTTCCGCAGGCTGGAACAGCACGTGCAGAACGCCGTGCGACATCAGGTAGCCGCCGATGATCGAGCCGAAGACGACAACGAAACCGATTATGACGAACATGGCGTGGTGTCAGTTCCTGTTGGCCTGCATGGCGCCGCACGCACGCGCGGCGTCGATTTCCGCAAGCAGATGCTCAAGGTCAAGGCCGGGCGAGGGTACGGGTTGCACGCCCCGGCCCATGCGGGCCACCTCGTCGCACCAGCGGGTCAGTTCCTTTACGCCGTAACGCCCCGCGTCGAACATGCGGAAGGCCTTTTCGGCCTTTTCCGGCACCCCGCGCGACGTGATGTGCAGCCCCAGCAGGACCGCGCCGGGCACATGGTCCACATGCGTCACGCGCGTCCCCAGAAAAAGCGTATAATTTCGGACAACTGCCCCGACAACGGGAGACAGCAGCTTGAGATACACATACAGTCCGCCGACGGGCAGTGCACCGGCCGATTTCGCATCAGACGCCAGCCCCAGACATTGCGCGGCCTCTGTCGCAAGGCGCATGCGCAACCCCCGCGTGCTCACGTCGGTAAGGGCAACCCCTCCCGTCCCCGCAAGCCCCAGCGCATCGGGCGGCCCCAGGTCTTCCAGCGTCAGACGCCCACCGGAACCTTCGCGCCCGGACCACAGGGCCACCTCGCGCAGAAAGCCGGGCGGCGCATCCACCCTGTAGTTGTTCCTGCGCTCTGCCTCGTCCATCCCGTATGTCCCGGTCCGTATGTCCCGGTCCGCATGTCCCGGCTGGCATGTCTGTGGTGACTGGTTCACTGCCGACCGGGTCCAAACCGATATCGGCCGGTTTCCGGTCGGGCTGCGGCCATGCACGGGCCGCGCATCTCCCCGTATGTACCGTCCGGACGCGCGCGACCGGGGCTGCTTCCGACGCCATCCAGCATACGGCACCAAGCCCGGCGCCATGCGGCACGAACCCGATGCCGGGGCTGGCTCGGAACCGCACCCTGTGCATTTAAGCAATTGTAGCCGAGAATGCGGCACATGGAAAGTGGGGGAGGCCCCAATGCCACCATACTCCCCACAAGCGCACGCGGGCATCGCGCACGCGGCATGACGGCATGACGCGACAGGAGTGCCCCGGCACGACATTTACTGTTGCATCTATATATATAAAAAGCTATAACGCATCACATGAATGCCCTCTCCACCCTTTCCTTCGTGCGACTCCGCGACGCCATGCTGGCCTTGGCGACGTGGCTGGACTCCCCCTCTTTCGAGCCCGGGCAGTCAACCTTGGCACCCGTGGCAACCGCTCCGCACGTCCTGCGTTCGCTGTGCGCCGCCGGGCTGCGTTGCCTTGCCGCCAATGCCGAGCAGTACGACCGGCTCATCGTCCGGCCCAACGCCTTTGCCGCGCACTTCGCCGTCACGGTGGCAATGCTGGCACCCACCGCAGCCCTTGCGAACCCACCGGCCGCGTCTGCGCACGAGCAGCTTGACGACGCAGCCTTCATGCTGGTGGAGGACATGGCCGCCCTTTTCCGCGAACGCAGCCTCCGCGCGCCGGAAGACGCCCCGCACGAGCCCGAGCAGGCCCTGCTGGCCCATTTCGAACGTTGCGGCGAATGGTTGCCCGCCGACGGTACCACCATCACCGACTGGTACTACGTCCGCCTGCCGGCCTTGGTGCTTGCGCAACTGCTGCGCCGGACAGAGGCTGCCACCCGTGCCTCCTGCCTCCCCGACAGCTAGAAGCCCGCCGTCCCCACCGTTCCCTCTGCCCCCTTCCGGGTCGCTGCCGCCCGCACCATCCGCACCGTCCGTCATCCCAATCCCGCCGCCCCCCCCCGTCCCCCCAGTCACCCCAGTCACCCAGTCGCCACCGCCCCCGGCACATGCCTTCGCCCCCTCGCAAGCCCTCCCCATACGGCGTTACCCGTTGCGTTCGCGCTCGCGTTCTGCCAATACTGGATGAAGTTCCACGTTCACCCCATGCAGCACGAGTGCACTCCATGCCCGCTTCGCGCCACGCTCAGTCCGGGCGTTCCCATGCCTCCGAATCCACCACCGGCACCGATGCGTCACCGGGTTGCGAGGGCGACCACGACCCGGCCCTGGCAGGTGCGGCCTCCATGGCGACACCGGTTACTGCCCGCACAGCATCACGCAAATCCCGCCCCGGCACGTTGAGTTGGCTGCTCCCCACCTTGCTGCTGGGCGGCTGCGCCCTGCTGGGGGTCATCACCTTAGCCGACCCCTATGCCTTGCCCGCCACCCCGCCGGTGCAGGCCCTGCTCATCAACTCCTACGACCAACGCATGCGCTGGGTGCGCAAACTCACCGCAGAGGTGGAAGCCGAACTGGCCCCGCCGGGTGGCAACGTGCTGCTGCGGGTGGAAAACATGGACACCAAGGCGGTGCACGACGATACATACTTCGCCGCGTATGCCGCCATGCTGCGCATCAAGTACGCCACGGTGCGCCCCACCCTGCTGTTGTGCTCCGACGATCATGCCCTGAACTTCCTGCGCCGCTATCGTGACACGCTTTTTCCCGGCGTCCCCGTGGTCTTCGGCGGCGCCAACAACTTCACGCCGGCGCGCGTGCAGGGCATGTCCGGGGTCACCGGCGTCACCGAGGAACACTATCCTTACGAGACGGCGCAATTCCTGCTGCGCGCCCACACCGGCGTGGAAGAAATCTTCGTCATCAACGACTACACCGAAAGCGGCCGATCCACCGCAGCGGAACTGGCCGAGGCACTGCGCCCGCTGGAAGGGCGCGTGCGGCTGCGCTGGAATTCCGACATCCCCATGGACGACCTGCTGCGCCAGGTGGCCGCGCTGGGGCCGGAAACCGCCGTATTGCTCGGCGTATACTATTCCGACGCCTCCGAACGCACCTCCACCTATGAAGAAGCGGGACTGCGCATCGCCACGGCGGCCAGGGTGCCTGTGTACTGCGTCATGGGCTTCAACCTCGGCGGCAGCGTGGTGGGCGGCAAGTTGGTCACCGGCCAGTCGCAGGGGCACATCATGGCCGAAATGGGGCGGCGCATCCTGGCGGGCGAAGATCCCGCGTCCATCACCGTGCGGCGCGGTCCTGGGGAATTCCTCTTCGACTACGCCCAGTTGCGGCGCTGGCGCATCAGTGAAGCCTCGCTGCCACCCGGCAGCGAGGTGGTGGAACGCCCCTTTTCCGTCTACCGCGCCTATGCGCGGGAAATCCACGTGATCGCGGCCTTCGTGGCCGCCATGATCGCCACCATCGCCGCTCTGGCAGTGGTCATGCGGCGCAGGGCGCGCACCGAAGCGGAACTGCGCAAGCTGCGCAACCTGCTCGGCAACATCCTGGACTCCATGCCCTCGGTGGTGGTGGGCGTCTCGCCCGAAGGGCGCATCATCCAGTGGAACCGCCAGGCGGTCCTGATGACCGGCGTGTCCCCCTCGGCAGCCTTGGGGCGCAACCTCGAAGAGGTCTTTCCGCGCCTTGCCCCCCAACTGCCACGCGTGCGCGAGGCCCTGGGCAGGCAGACCCCCGTGCACGGTGAACGGTTGACCCGCATCGACAACGGCGCCCCCCGCTACGAGGACGTCACCGTGTTCCCCCTGGCCGCCAACGGCATGGAAGGGGCGGTGATCCGTCTGGACGACGTGACCGAGCGCGAGCGGGTGCGTGAAATGATGATCCAGACGGAACGCATGTTGTCCGTGGGCGGGCTGGCGGCGGGCATGGCCCACGAGATCAACAACCCCCTCGGGGGCATCTTGCAGGCGGTGCAAAACGTGCTGCGCCGCATCGAGCCGGGGCGCGCCGCCAACGACGAGGCCGCCCGCGCCATGGGCTGCACCGTGGAACAGGTGCGCGACTACCTGGAGCGGCGCGGCGTGCTGCGCATGGCCG
>NZ_VSMK01000047.1 GCF_011682075.1 Nitratidesulfovibrio liaohensis | reverse complement strand
CTGCCCGGCGGTATCCGGGGGCACGCGGCGCCGCCGCGCGAAAAGGCCGGGCCGCCGGGGCGGCGCGGGGATCGTCAGTACTTGATGGTCCGCAGGAAGTACTTGTTGTACTGGGTGATGCTGAACGACACCAGCAGCGAGATGGTGAGGTAGATCAGCGTGCTGACCGTGAATGCCTCGAACCCGTGGAAGGTGTACGACTCGATCTGGCGGGCCATGTAGGTAAGTTCCATGACCCCGATGGTCATGCACAGCGACGAGTTCTTGAACAGGTTGAGCGCCTGCGAGATCAGCGGCGGCACGATGATGCGAAAGGCCTGCGGCAGGACCACGTAGCGCATGGCCTGGAGGAAGGTGAGGCCGCAGGCGCGCGAGGCTTCAAGCTGCGTGCGCGGAATGGAGAAGATGCCGGAGCGTATCTCTTCGGCGATGAACGCGGCGGTATACACCGCAAGGGCGATGACCCCAGCCGCGAACTCGAAATTCTGCTTGTACAGCCACTGGTTGACGGCTGCGGGCAACACCGCGTCGGAGCCGAAATACCAGAAGAATATCTGGACCAGCAGCGGCGTGTTGCGGAAGAATTCGGTGAAACCGGCGCTGAACCACACCAGCGGGCGCACGGCGGAAAGGCGCATCACCGCGATGAGGGTGCCGATGGCCATGGCCAGCACCAGCGAAAGGGCGGAAATCTGGCAGGTGACCACGACGCCGTCGATGATCCACTGCAGGTATTCGCCGGAGAGGACGAGTTTCCAGTCGAAGTTGTACTGCAAGACGGTATCCGCGTGAAAACGGGGGGCGCGGCGATGGCGCCGCGTCCCCCGTCGGGTTGGTGCGTGCTAGTAGGGCCAGGTTTCCATCTTCCAGGTGAGCGGCAGGTAGTACTTGGTGTCCTTGCCGAACCACTTGTCGTAGATCTTCACGTATTCGCCGGTGTTCCACAGGTCCACCAGGGTGCGGTTGACCAGGTCGCGGAACTTGGAATCGTTTTCGGCAAGGCCCAGGCCGTAAGGTTCGGGCGAGATGTAGTCGCCCACGATTTCCCACTTGTCGGGCTCGGGGTCGGAGTTGCGCAGGCCGAGCAGGATGGTGGAGTCGGTGGTGACGGCTTCGGCCTTGCCCTGCTTGAGGGCCAGGAACGCCTGCGGGTACTCGTCGAAGGAGACCACGGTGGCCTCGGGCTGGGCGGCCTTGATGTTCTTTTCGGAGGTGGACCCCTTGGCGGTGGCCACCTTCTTGCCCTTCAGGTCGGCCGCGCTCTTCACGCCGCCGCCCTTCTTCACCAGCAGCTTCTGGCCGTCCATGAAGTAGGTGATGGAGAAGTCGATGACGTCGTCACGCTCGAACTTGTGGGTCATGGTGGCGGCCACCATGTCCACGGAGCCCTGGGTCAGCATGGGGATGCGGGTGGCGCTGGTGACGGTCTTCAGTTCCAGCTTCACGCCCAACTTGTCGGCGACGGCCTTGCAGATGTCGATGTCGAAGCCGACGATCTGCTTGGACTGCTCGTCGATGAACCCGAAGGGCACGGTGGAGTCCTTGACGCCGCAGACGAGCGCGCCGCGGGCCTTGATGTCCTCGATCTTGCCCGCGTGGGCCATGGTGCCGGAAAGCACCACGCACAGGGCCACGGCCAGTAGCACAAGACGCTTCATGAGAGTTCTCCCTGCTGATGCGGTTCGGGGGGCCGCAGGCCCCCGGGATGGGCGTTCGTCCGTCGTCCGAACCCGGCATGTCGCAAGCGCGGCTGCCGGGGGTATCGCGTGTCGTGCCCGAGGCGCTGGCGCGCCGCCCGGCTGAGAGACTGCCGACGGCGTGCGTCGGCAGGAGGCTCTACAAAATTTCTCGCAAAAACGCCTGCGTGCGCTCGTGCTGCGGGTTGGAGAAGAAGACGTCCGGCGGGGCCTCTTCGATCACCTTGCCCCCGTCCATGAAGACGACCCTGTCCGCCACTTCGCGCGCGAAGCCCATTTCATGGGTCACGCAGAGCATGGTCATGCCCGCGCGGGCCAGGTCCTTCATGGCGTTGAGCACTTCGTTGATCATTTCGGGGTCGAGCGCGCTGGTGGGCTCGTCGAACAACATGACCTTGGGCTGCATGGCCAGGGCGCGGGCAATGGCCACGCGCTGCTGCTGGCCGCCGGAAAGCTCCACGGGGTACTTGCGGGCCTGGTCGTGGATGCCCACGCGCTCCAGCAGTTCCATGGCGATGGATTCCGCCTTGGCTTTCGGCATCTTGCGCACCTTGGTGGGCGCAAGGGTCACGTTCTGCAGCACGGAAAGATGCGGGTACAGGTTGAACTGCTGGAAGACGATGCCCACCTCGGTGCGCAGTTCGTTCACGTCCACGCTCTTGTCGTGGATGCTCTTGCCTTCGAGCAGAATCTGCCCCTTCTGGATGGGCTCCAGGCGGTTGAGGCACCGGATGAAGGAACTCTTGCCAGAGCCGGAGGGGCCACAGATGACCAGCACCTCGCCCTTCTCCACCTTTTGGGTGATGCCCTTGAGTACGTGGAATTCGCCGTACCACTTGTGCACGTCGTGGAATTCGATCATCGCCATGCGCAGCCGTCCGTATGCTGTACCGGCGGGGGCGCGGGCCGCCGCCGTCTTTTTTTACCATATTGTCAGGAATGCGCCCCGTGATGCAGGGCACTGCACCACCCCGGACAGAACTCCGGACGACGCGCTGGCCTCCTTCACGACACAGCCGGACATGCACAAGCAAGGGCGGATCCCCCTACCTGGCACCATTAGCCGCTATGCCGCGAAAGCCATACTGCCGATACGGGAAAGCCCCCGCATCGACCACAGGAAGTGCCACACGTTTCTACAGGCGTGTTGCGGTGTTGTAGCGGACGGTTTGAAGCACTGTCAAGCGAAATCATTAACAAAAACGTAAATAGCCTATGCCTGCGGGGGATTGCGGGAACAATGCGCCGCTACACTCCCCCCACCCCCGCCGCGCCGTCTGCCACGCCTGCCGGGGGCTGGCACCCACTGCGCTGCCCGGTTGCAACACATTGCGGCAGAAGGGAAACGTGAAAAGGCGCCCACCCGTGCGGGCGGACGCCGTGCATCAACCTGTCAGCCTTTGCCTGCCCGCGCCGCACAGGCGGCCATCAGGCGTACATGTCCACCAAGGCGCCCGCGCCGGAATAGGCCGCCCCCAGCACCGACTTCTGGAAATCGTAATCGGCGCTCATGGAGCCGGACCAGCCCCTGGAGCCGGTGCCGCCCGTGCTGCCCAACCCCGGCGCATTCATGTAGTCTAGGGTTTTGCTTACCACGGCCGCGCCAAAGGTCTGCTTGTCCCAGGGGGCCGCCTGCAACGGCGAAGACGCCACGCCGTTCATGGTGTCCAGCGTCTTGCTCACCACCGCCGCGCCAAAGGTCTGGCTGTCCCATACGCCGGAACTGGCGGAACTGGCGGAACTGGCAAAGTTGCCGAAGCTCGTTGACGATATGCCGAGGTCGCTCATGCCCCTCCCCTCCTGCGCGCGGGCCGGGCATCCGTGCCGTACGGCGGGCGCGCCATGCATGTCCCGTGCGGCCACGTCCCGCCGCACGGTTTTCCCATGTTCACTGCATACAGTATGTCCGGCAACCAGGCCACGCCATTATTTTGCCGGGCTTGCACGCACCATGCGAAACGCCCCGCCGGGCGGTCCTGAGGACCAGCCGGCGGGGCGTCGTGCGTCATGGGGAAAGGGACACCGCCACGTGCGGTGCGTCAGGCAGACGTACGCTACGCGGGCCTGTGCGTGCGCAGGATATCCTCCAGCGCGTCGGCAAAGGCATCCAGGTCCGTGCGGGGAATGGTCAGCGCGGGCAGCAGACGCAGCACGCAATCCTGGGTCAGGTTGCAGATGAAGCCCCTGTCGATGAGCGCCTGCCAGACTTCCTTGCCGGGGAATGCCAGCACCACGCCGATCATCAGGCCAAGGCCGCGCACGTGGTCGATGGTGCCGGGCAGCTTTTCGCCCATGGCCCGGAATCGGGCCATGATGCGTTCACCTTCCGTGGCGGCGCGCCCGGCCAGGTCGTCGCGCAGCATGATTTCCACGGTCTTGTCCGCCACGGCGGAAACCAGCGCCCCCGCCCCGAAGGTGGTGGCATGGCTGCCCGCCACAAAGCCCTTGGCCACCTCGTCGGTGGTCATCATGGCGCCCATGGGCAGGCCGTTGGCCAACGCCTTGGCGCAGCTGACGATGTCCGGTTCCAGCCCGTAATTCTGGAAGGACCAGAACCGGCCGGTGCGGCACATGCCCGCCTGGATTTCATCGGTCATGAACAGCACGCCCTTCTCGCGGCACAGGGCCTGCACGGCGCGGGCGTAGTCGGGGTCCAGCGGGCACACGCCGCCCTCGCCCTGCACCACTTCCACCAGCACCCCGGCGGTCTGCGGGCCGATGGCGGCGCGCAGGGCCTCTATGTCGCCCGACGGCACCTGCCGGAACCCTTCCGGCATGGGGTGGAAGCCGTCCTGGAACTTGGCCTGCCCGGTGGCGGCCACCGTGGCCAGGGTGCGCCCGTGGAAGGCGCCGGTCAGGGTGATGATTTCGTAGGCTTCGCGCCCCTGCACGCGCTGCATGTAGCGCCGGGCAAGCTTGATGGCCGCCTCGTTGGCTTCCGCGCCGGAATTGCAGAAGAACGCCTTGGTGCAGTGGCTGGTGGACAGCAGCCGTTCGGCCAGGTTCAGCTGTTCTTCCTGATAGAAAAGGTTGCTGACGTGCACCAGCTTGCGGGCCTGGGCGGCGGCCACCTCGGCCAGTTCCTCGTGGCAGTGGCCCAGCGAGGTCACGGCGATGCCGGACAGAAGGTCCACGTATTCGCGCCCGTCAACGTCCCACAGGCGCGAACCGCTCCCCTTGGCCACGGAAATGGGGTACCGGCCGTAGGTGCGGCACAGCAGGGATTCCTCGCGCGCTTTCAGCGCTTCGAACCGTTCGCTCATGGCGTGTCTCCGGAAATTGGGGGAAAGATGTATCGAATGCGGCGGAGTGCGGTGGACGGAAAACCCCGTGCCGCCCATCCAAGGCCTTTCCGAAATTAGGATTTTCGTTCGTTGACAAGAAAAACAAGCCCGCCATGAGGGAGTATACTCTTATCGTATTTGACCGAAATGGCGGGCGAAGTTTGACCGCGTTGCGCACGATTCCCGTAAGGTTCGCAAGCTCACCTAACGGGCACGCTTCGCGCCCTTCGGGTCGGTCTGTCAACGGACGAAAAGACAATTTCGGCACGATGCCTACAGGGTGCCGGTATGCCCGAACCCACCCGCGCCGCGCGCCGTCTCGCCAAGGGCATCCGCCTCTTCGACGAGGGCGTGGTAATACGGCTGGAACACTAGCTGCGCGATGCGCTCGCCACGGCGAATTCGTCGTTCCTCGCCAGAGGTGTTCAGCAGCGAGACCACGATCTCGCCGCGATAATCGGGGTCGATGACGCCTACCCCCTGGCTGACGGTAAGCCCCATGCGCGTGCCAAGCCCGCTGCGCGAATACACGAACCCCGCCGCACCGGGCGACAGCGGCTCTACGGCCACCCCGGCGGGGATGGCCAGCCGTGAACCGGCAGGCAGGACCGCCTCTTCCGCGTCCATGCAGGCGCGCAGATCCATGCCCGCCGCAAACGGCGTGGCCGGGGCGAGGCCGCCGGGGCCGTCACCGAGGGCGTACAACACCCGTGCGTCGCGCAGGTAGCATACCCGCACGCGCAACATCGGGGTACCCTCAATAACGCTGCTTGCACTTGTCACGAAAAAGCTCCTGTGAAAGAATACCATAACTCCACAGACCCATCCGGCACGCCGCCCGCCGACAAACAGGGGAGGCCGCCGGACCGTCTGTTCCTATGCCACTCTCGCAGGCAAGTCAAAAGCACACACGCCGCACCGCCGGGAGGTACGCAACATGCAGCCACTCAAGGTCTTCAGCGTCATCCCCAAGTTGCCCGAAGGGCTGGAAGGACTGTGGGAACTGGCCTACAACCTCTGGTTCTCGTGGAACAACGACATGGAGACCATCTTCTCGCAGATGGACCAGCGCCTGTGGCAGGAAAGCTACCGCAACCCGGTATGGTTCCTGAACCATGTCCCACAGCGCACCCTTGAAGAACTCTCTCGCGATGCGTTCTTCAAGGAACGGCTCTCCGACGCCGTGGCGCAACTGCGCCAGTACGTGGGCAGGCCCTCGCCCCACAAGTTCGAGGGCGTGGCCCCCGGCACCCCCGCCGTGGCGTACTTCAGCCTGGAATTCGGCCTGGCCCTGTGCCTGCCCATCTATTCCGGCGGCCTCGGCATCCTGGCGGGCGACCACCTGAAGTCGGCCAGCGACCTCAACGTGCCGCTGGTGGGCATCGGCATCGCCTACCAGCAGGGGTATTTCCGCCAATACATGACGCCCGACGGCTGGCAGCAGGAACGCTACCCCATCTACGACTTCGAGCAGATGCCCATGCGACCGGCCCTGACACCCGACGGCCAGCCCGCAGTGGTTCGGCTGGACGTTGGCGACAGGCCCCTTGCGGCGCGCATCTGGCAGGTGGCCGTGGGCCGGGTGACCCTGTACCTGCTGGACACCAACCTGCCGGAAAACCCGCCCGATTTCCGCCAGATCACCGAACGGCTGTACGGCGGCAACATCGAAATGCGCCTGTGGCAGGAAATCCTGCTGGGCATCGGCGGCATCAAGGCCCTGAAGGTGCTGGGCATCGACCCCAAGGTCATCCACATGAACGAGGGGCATTCCGCCTTCGCGGGGCTTGAGCGGGTGCGGCTGTTCATGAAGGAGCACGGCCTGCCCTTCGAGGCCGCCACGGAGGTGGCCGCGTCCGGCTCCATCTTCACCACGCACACCCCGGTGCCTGCGGGCAACGACCGCTTCGCCCCGGACCTGATGCACCGCTACTTCGAATCCTACGCCCGCGACATGGGGCTGGCCTTCAAGGTGTTCATGGCCCTTGGGCGAGAAGCCCCCCACGACGACGCCGAACCCTTCTGCATGACCGTGCTGGCCCTGCGCCTGTCACGCGCCAACAACGGCGTTTCCACCCTGCATGGCCGTGTTTCGCGCAACATGTGGAAACAGGTGTGGCATCAGTTCCCGGTGGAGGACGTGCCCATCGGTGCGCTGACCAACGGGGTGCACGCGCCCACCTGGGTGGCCCAGGACATCGGCATGCTGTATGATCGGTACCTTGGCTCCAACTGGCGCGAGGACCCGGACTGCGCCCGCGCCTGGAGCCAGGTGGACACCATTTCCGACGCCGAGTTCTGGCGCACCCACGAACGGTTGCGCGCCCGGCTGGTGGACTTCGTGCGCGAGCGGCTGCGCCGCCAGTTGGCCGCGCAGGGCGCGCGGCGGCAGGACCTGCAAGCCGCCGAAGAGGTGCTGAACCCCGAGGCCCTGACCATCGGCTTTGCCCGGCGTTTCGCCACGTACAAGCGCGCCAACCTGCTGTTGCAGGACCGAGTGCGGCTGGAACGCATCCTGGGCGACCGCGAACGCCCGGTGCAGTTCATCATCGCGGGCAAGGCGCACCCGCAGGACCAGGACGGCAAGCAGTTGATCAAGGACTTGATCGCCTTCAGCCGTTCGCAGGGCGCGAACATGAGCGTGGTCTTTCTGGAAGACTACGACATGGAGGTGGCCTCGTACCTGGTCACGGGCTGCGACGTGTGGCTGAACAACCCCCGCCGCCCGCTGGAGGCCTGTGGCACCAGCGGCATGAAGGCCATGCTCAACGGCGTGGTGCAGTTTTCCACGCTGGACGGCTGGTGGGACGAGGCCTACAGGCCGGACAACAGCCTGGGCTGGGCCATCGGCAAGGGCGAGGAATACGACGACCCGGACTATCAGGACTTCGTGGAGATGCAGACCCTCTACAACATCCTGGAAAACGACATCATCCCGGAATTCTACGATCGCGGTCGGGGCGGCCTGCCCCGCTCGTGGATCCGCCGCATGAAGGCCGCGCTGAAGGAACTGGCCCCCCGCTACAACTCGCACCGCATGGTGCTGGACTATCTGGGCACCGCCTATTCCGCGGCCCACGGCTACTACATGCGCCTCGCGCGCGACGGCTTCGTCCCCGCGCGCGAACTTTCCGAATGGCGCATGGACATGATGACCAAGTGGAGCGCGGTGCAGATCCGCAACGTGCGCAGCCGGGTGGAGGACACCCTGCACGTGGGCGATTCGCTGCGGGTGGAGGCGGAACTGTACCTCGACGACATCGCGGCGGAACACGTGCTCGTCCAGTTGTACGCCGGACCGCTGGGGCAGGACGGCTCCTTTGCCCAGCGCCAGCTGACGGTCATGACCCCCGAGGGTGAACGGCGCGACGGCTGGCAGACCTTCAGCGGCAGCACCCGCCCGGCGGAGGCCGGACGCTTCGGCTTTACCGTGCGGGCCGCACCGGTGCATCCGCTGCTGGCAGACCCGCATTCGCTGGGCCTCATCCGCTGGGCCGCGCCCACATAGGCACCCCGCGTGACACACCCGCGTACAGGGCGCGCCGCCTGCATCCGCCACCGGGTGCGGG